>JBKPPE010000170.1:0-13995 GCA_046733375.1 Acidobacteriota bacterium
TCGCTGGGTATATTGCCCTCTCGATGGTCGTTGGCATTATCGGCAAGCGTTACATCGGTAATGTCTCCCATTATCTTGTCGCCGGGCGTGAATTGGGAATCTACGTAGGTATCGCCACCCTGGCAGCGACTGAGATTGGGACGATCACCTATATGTATAACGGCGAGCTTGGCTACAAGTACGGCTTTGCTGCTTTTGCCGCGGCACTTGTTTCAGGCCTGGTGATGATCATCGTCGGTCGCACCGGCTTCGTTATTAGCCGGTTTCGGGCACTGAAGTTGATGACCGTACCCGAGTACTTTGAGCTCAAGTACAGCCGGGGCTTGCGCATCGTTACGGGATTGCTGGTGGCTCTCGGAGGCATCCTAAACATGGGTGTCTTTCTAAAAATCGAGGGCGAGTTTCTAACCATTGTAAGTGGCATCAATGTTCGTTACCTGGTGGCGGTGATGACTGTGATTCTCTTAATGGAGCTGGTCTACACCGTATTGGGGGGAATGGTTTCGGTCGTCATCACTGATTTCATTCAATATGTGTTGCTTTCAGTCGCCACAATTTTGATCTCCATCTACGCAGTCTATTATGCAGGTTGGGGCCGGATAGTAGAGAAGGTGACGCAGACGATGGGCGAAGCCGGTTTCAATCCCCTTGTGAATCCAAAGTTCGGGCTCACATTTATTATCTGGCAAGTACTGCTCTGGTTTTCGCTTCACACCTGTTGGCAGACCACCGCAATGAGAATGTTCTCGACCAAAGGCCCAGAGACTTCGCAGAAAGTAATGACCTGGACGGGCTTTATCTTCCTGGGACGGGGGATGTTGCCAATGCTCTGGGGCATAGCTGCCTTGACGCTGTTCGGTACGGGCGCGATCAACAATGGGGTTCCGCAGCCTGTTGTCAACGGCCAAACCCTGGCCCCCATCGACGCTATGCCCGCCATGCTGGCGCAAATTTTAGGGCCAGGCATTCGCGGAATCGTGGTCGCTGGCATGCTGGCGGCTACGATGTCAGTAAACAGTTCTTACCTGCTGGGGTGGAGCTCCGTGATCTCGCAGGACGTGATCCTTCCGATTCGACAGGCTCTGGGAAAGGGAGCGCTTAGCTCGCGTAAACAGATCTTCGTCAACCGAGTGGCAAATCTTTTCGTCAGTCTTTTTCTCATGTTCTGGGGACTCTATTACACGCCGCCCGGCGCTGTTTATCTGTACCTGAATATCACAGGCACGATCTTTCTTGCGGGCGCGTTTGTCTGCGTCGTCGGCGGATTGTACTGGCGCCGGTCCAACACGACGGGAGGTTATGCGGCGATGCTCTTGGGAGCGGCAGGTGCAATCATTCCTTATTTCTTTTTGCATTGGGGAGAGAACGTGACCGGTTTTGCGGCTTTTGGCCTCGCCGCTGGCGGTCTCGTTTTTGGGTCTCTGTTGGGGCGCGCATCGCCAGTGAAGGTTCCCAAGGCTGCAACCGTCAGATAGAACAGGAGACGTATGAGTTTTTGGCGGTTGTTCTGGACGATTTGGCTCGTGGTCGCAGGCTCGTCTTTCGCTTTCATCACTTTGATGGTGACGATAAAGGGGGGAAAAGACTTGCGTCAGATGTTCCGCGACCTCAGTAAGCAGCTAGCCGCCCAGAAGGAGCGAGACAAGTAGTCGCGGACCGGATGTCTCGCAGGTTTCGTCATAGACAGATTCGATGCAATTGCGGACTAACCAGAGGCTTCAGTTGCTTGAGAGAAACAACCTTGGCCATAAACCGTAAGAGTCGCCAATCTTTGACCCTAAAGGAGTGAGTCATGAATAGAACACCCAGGATCCGTTTCAACATCTTGCTAGTCATTTGTTGTCTTCTTGGCGGAGTTTCCACCGCGCTTTCTCAAGGCACTGACTTGGGAACGATTCGTGGAACCGTAACCGATCAGAATGGAGCTGCGGTCGTGGGGGCGACGGTACATGTGACAGACGTGGCGACTGGCACCGCGCGCGACTTAACTACCAACGATGAAGGAAACTACGAAGCGGCGAACGTCAAGACCGGCACCTATATTGTGACGGTAAGTCAACAGGGCTTCAATAAGACGGAGATCCGTGATGTCGTTGTGCGCAGTGGTGGTATTACACGGGCGGACGCGGAGCTAAAAATTGGTCTCGAAGCGACTGTTGACGTTACGTCTGCACCGGTCATTGAAACCGAGACGAGCACCATCAGTACCACGCTCGATAGCCGGCACATCATCGAAGTGCCGCGCGATAGCCGCGATATCTACCAGTATCTATATTTGAATCCGAACATCACGCAGGCTAATGGCGGGAACGGCGAATTCAAGTTTATCGGCGCCCAGAGCTATGGAGCCAGCTTCTCCTTAGACGGACAGCGTGCCAATGGCGGGCTCTTTGCTGAGCCGACTGCGAGCCAGCCCTCCATTGAGTCAATCGGCGAACTGACGGTCCTCTCAAACAACTTTACGGCTGAGTACGCCGGCATCGCCAACATTCGGGTTAACACCAGGCGAGGCACAAAGGATTTTCACGGCTCACTTTTTTACAACAATAAGAATTCCGCTCTGGCTGCCGAACAGCTTGATCAAAAGATTGCCGCTACTGAACTATTCACACCGACCGTAAATAGCCCGGTCTTCTCGTTCCCAACATTCAATCTCAATGAAACGGGGGGCTCAATTGGTGGACCTGTTCCTTTTCTGAACAGAGAAAAAACCTTCTTCTTCGGTTCTTACGAACGACGGTGGGATAGCGAACCTTTTCAGTACGCTGCTTTTAGCGCGAGCAGCGGCCGTCTTCCCAGCCAGCGTGTCTTAAACGGCGATTTTTCTCAGCTTTCCGATTCCAATAAACCGCGCGTTCCGGCCAATATTCTTCCGCTACTAACACCGGCGGAATTAGCTAACAATACGGTCACTCCTGTTGGATCGTACACACGCTTTATCACGATTCCACAGCGCTTGATAAACCCGGGCACGAGCGCAATTCTTCAGACCTTCTTCCCGCATTCAAGTCTTGACTCGCCGGTTGATAATTTTGGACGGCTGACCCAGTTTGTCCAGAATCTCCAGGGACTTGCTGTTCGTGATCTCGGGACGTTTCGTCTGGACCATACCTTTTCCGCGAGGAACTCGATGTACGGAGTCTATAATATTTCGCGAACAAACGCTGACAGCAGCAAGGCAGACGCTCTCTATTCTGGCCTCGGCCTGCGGCAGCTCGATCGAAAGAACCACACGCTTTCGCTCTCTTTCACCCATATGTTTTCGAGCAAAGTGGTCAACGAGGCGCGTGGCGGCTTCAACAGCCAACACCAATTCACCAGGGTTAATCAGACGCTGCGCCAATTCTTAACGTTAGCGCGTTTTGATCAAAGCGATCTGACTGCCTACGAAGCTGTTGTCGGGCCCGGAATCCTTGATCTTTACGGTCAATCGGGGATTCAACTTGGGGATCAGAGCGCAAACAGATACCGACCATTTCCTGTTGGGGGCAGAAGCGGTGACCGCCCCCAGGACCAGGATGCTATCACTGTTGGCGATACTCTGTCCTGGGTAGTTGGAAGACACAGCCTCAAGATGGGATTTGACATTGTCCACAATCATGGCCGCGACGCCTTCGTCTCTAACAGAGGCAACGTAACTGGCGTCCTAATCTACAGGAACAGTTTAAGTAGTACTGGCAGCGGAATAACAAATAGCCGTCGTGGGCCGGATGCGCTCACGCGTTTCCTGCTTGGCCAGTCACCAGATCGCGTACAGTTTGTTCAAAGCCGCCGCGAGATTCTCGATGTCACCAACTTTGAGCAAGGCTACTATTTTCAGGATGAGTTTAGAGTTAGTCCCCGCCTCACCCTCAATCTCGGTCTGCGCTATGAATTGATCACCCCCTTCGTTGACAAGAACAACTTGATGGTCAACTTTGATCCTAACTTCGTTGATCCGACTACAAAAAGGCACGGACGCTTCATTGTCCCCACAGCGGATGTTATTCCGAAGGTTGACCCGGCGATCGTCGCTTATGGAGTAGTAACGGCGGATGTGGCCGGCGTAGGACGCGGACTTGTCAATGCGGACAAGAAGAATTTTGCGCCGCGTCTGGGACTTGCTTTTCGGATTAATGATAAGACGGTGATCCGTGGCGGTTACGGCATCTTTTATCCAACTAGCGCTGCCCAGGGCATTCGCGACGCGCTTGAGTCAGCTCCCTTCAATCAAGGTCGAACGAAAGACAGTCATCCCGAATCGAGCCAGCCTCTGCTAGGTTTTCCGGGAGGGCTCAACGGACATGGCATTAGCCCGGTGACTGGTGGAAGATTGCTCGCGGCCTCGACTACTCCGTCAGCCAACGTAATACCATTCAACCTGCACCAGCCACGCATTCACCAGTTCAACTTCACATTTGAGCGCGAGCTGGGTCACAACGTTGGCGTTCGCATTTCTTATCTGGGCACTCGTATGCAACGCTTGATCGCCGGTCAGGACCTCAACATGATTGCACCGAGCAGCATTCCCTTCGGCACCACCTCCGGAGATGGAGTCACTATTTGTGATCCCTTCGGTGATATTTCTTGCGACCTCTCGCCGGCAGACATAGCACGCCGTCCATTCCCGGAGCTGGGCGATTTCCTGGCGAGCTATGGCAACATCGGTAACGGAAAATCCAACGCCTTGCAGATCCAGGTCACGCGCCGTTTCAGCGCCGGGTTCGCGTTCGACGCCAGCTATACCCTGCTGGATCAGAAGTCGAATGTCGGCGATGCCGCAGACTCAAGCCTGGGCGATCCTCTCTACAATCAGTTTGTCGTGCAGAACGATTTTTCGCGCGACTCGTTCGTCTCACGTCATCGATTTACCGCTACTGCCCTTTACGACCTTCCATTTGGACATGGACGCCACTACGGCGCTAATACGTCGCGAGTCGTTGACGCGATCCTCGGCGGATGGCAACTCTCTACGGCCCTGTTCGCGAAGAGCGGGACGGGCTTTACGCCGTGGTACGATTGCGGCAACTGTGATCCGATCTGGCCTGGAAATATCGGCAGTAGCTTCCCCGACGCCACCGCCGGATTTAATAACTCGACATTCCGGCCTCGTTTGATCGGCGATCCCCGGGCAGGCGTGAGCGGGGATATCATCTTCAACGCCGCCGCGTTTGCTCCGCCGGACGTTGGGTCAGAGGTATTCAATAGCGGTGTTAGACGTCAGACCCTCACCGGCCCCGGCTCCTGGGCCACGAACCTCGGCATCCGAAAAAACTTCAAGCTTACCGAGCGGGTCACCTTAAACGTCGGCGCAATCTTCGACAACCTCTTCAATCATCCCCTGCTGTCGCCAGTGGATGTAACGGATGATTTCTCAAGAGTTGGTACGATCTCCCTTGAGGTGGATCAAAACACGGGCAAGCTTCTGCCAATTAACACTTCTAATCCTGATACATACGACCTAAATCCGAACTTTGGGCGGGTCAATCGGAGCATCAGTCAAGAGGGGTTTGACTCTCGCCGTTCTGTGCGTTTGACGTTGCGCTTGACCTTTTAATTCTGAAATCCGGGAAAGAAGGTCGGTAAGGCAAGAGGCAAATTGTCTTCTTGCCTTGAGCCCTTTTGATACTTCGGCGGCACTCTTCGAACGGAAGCCATCAATGGATAATGGAGCTCTCGCAAAAGCCAGTCGTCCTCGCCAGAGCTATTCGCGTAAGCCGAATTTAACCGCTGTGCGTGCCGCGGGCCATGACATGCTGCGGCAGGTGAATCGCCGCATTCTGATCAACATAATTTCCGACCGCCAGCCGATCTCACGCGCAGAAATCGCAAAGATCAGCGGCCTGAACAAGACCACGATTTCAACGATCACCGGCGAGATGTTAAAGGATCATTGTGTGATCGAAGATGGCCTGGGTCAGACGACTCCCGTTGGAGGCAAACCTCCGACGCCGCTGCGTTTGAATAACCTTCGCTATGGCATTTTTGGACTGGACATTCGCGCGGATGAAACGATCCTCGCGTTGAGCGATTTCAACAGTCGCCTGATTACGCGCAGGAGGTTTGAGACTGGCTACCAAGCTCGTCCTTTTCTACAGAAGATCGGAAAGGAGATTACAAGGCTTCATCAGGCACATGGTGAATTCGTGGAAATGGCTGGGATCGGCGTCAGCTTGCCCGGCCTGGTGGATAATAACAAAGGCACCTTTTTGATGTCGGTGGTCCTGCCCTGGCGAGATTTTCCAGTCGTCCAATGCCTGGAGGATACGACGAAGTTGCCGGTGATCATCGACAATTCTGCGCGTTGCTCGGCGCTCGCCGAAATCTGGCACAGCAAAGCTCAGTATAAGCACGTGAGGAACCTGCTCTATGTCAGCGTGAGTAGCGGACTCGCCTGCGGATTGATCATTGAAGGAGGGCTATACCGAGGCGGGAACAACACTGCCGGACAATTTGGTCACATCTCTATCGAATTGAACGGCCCAAAATGCCGTTGCGGGCAGCGTGGTTGCTGGGACCTGTACGCTTCGGACAAAGCGACGATCGCCCGCTATCAACAGTTGCGACGTGCGAAAGGTGGTCGTGCTCCAAACATGCGCAGGCTGATAGAACTCGTCGACTCAGGCGATCCGGCAGCCTCAGAAGCTGTAGCCGAGTCAGCCCGCTATCTGGGCCTCGGGATAGCCGGATTGATTAACGGATTAGACCCGGATGTGATTGTAATAGGCGGCGAGATCACGCGCGCCTGGGGATTGATTGAACCCATTATTTCCCAAGGCGCCAAAGCCAGCCTGCTTGGCCCACGCGTCCACACGATTCCCATCCGCCGCTCAGCGTTTGAGGTACGACCCAGTCTTAAGGGAGCACTCACGCTTGTCCTCAATGAACTCTTATCGGTGCCGCCTGTCGGTTGAACAGGAGTTTGATAACGAACGGTGTCCGAATAGTAGATTCTGTAAAACTGGGCTCCCGTCTCGACGGCGGCTTGATCCCGGCTGTGCCTGTTCCATTTGATGAAGCAGGACGGCTGCACGCGAAAGGTCAGGACTCGTATCTGCATTACATGGCAAAACAGCCCATAGCGGGAGTTGCTGTGTGGGTACATACCGGTCGCGGATTGCTGCTTGATGATGATACTGCGTTAAGAGTTTTGCGAGATTGGCGAAGTGCACTCAATGACCGGGTGCTGATTGCAGGTGCCGGAGCGGCTGGAGACGAAACTCCGGAACGAGCTACCGCGCGGGCGATAGCGATGGCAGAGCGTGCGGCCAAAGAAGGCGCAGATGCGTTGCTGATTTATCCCCCCACTTGGCTACGCGATCATGCGCGAAGAGATGGATTGATCGTCGAATATCACGCTCGGCTCGCCGATGTTGGTCTTCCGCTTGTTCTGTTCTATCTATATGAGGGGGCAGGCGGCCTCAGTTACAACCAAGCGGTATTGAATGAGTTACTGGCGCACCCTTCGGTAATCGGCATTAAGATGGCGACCCTCGACAGCGTCATGACCTTCCAGGACGTGGCCCGTCTTCTTACGACGCACCATCCTGATAAGCTATTGATCACTGGTGAAGATCGCTTCCTTGGCTACAGTTTGCGCCGCGGAGCGCGCGCCGCACTAATAGGCATGGGCGCGATCTGCTGCGCGATGCAAGCTGACTTGGTTAGGTGCCATTTGCGCGGTGATGCCGCCCGCTTTTTAACTCTCTCTGATAAGGCTGACTTGCTGGCTGAGAGCATCTTCATTAGCCCTATGGAAGGGTACATCACGCGGTTGCTCTGGTCGCTGGTTCACCTGGACATTATTCCTCTTGCTGCCGCACATGATCCGTGGGGTCCGCAGCTCCCGCGTGGCGAGTTTGAAGCGGTAGGGCGGACACTCGCTGCACTAGAACAAATTTGTTGAGAAATGAACATCGAGAAAGTAATGCAGCAGTTGGACATTAGCGCCAGGGAATCCAGATCGCTGGTGGCCGATTACGAAAGGTTCGCCGACGGACTGCCACAGTCACCGGAAGACTATATCCGTGAGTCTTACAACTTAAACGTCAGCAGCGAGTACGGCGGCTTGCCTGTTAAGAACCCATTCGGCAAAGGCTCCGGCCAGCTTTCCCTCAATGTCTCGCAGGTCAAACAAGACGCGCAGTCTGGTCTTGGGTTTGTCGTGCTCAAAACTTTCATTGCACAGGACCAGAGCGGAGCGCAGTCAATGAGTGACTGGGCGATTCCGGAAGCCCGGATGGTCACTGAGAGAATTAAAGGCGCGGATGGTCAAATGGGCTGGACAGTTACCTGGAAGGGACGCGGCTGGTATGACACTTTCGATGCTTACTTAAGTTTCTTTGCTGAATCACTTCAAGTAGCTAAAGAGTACCAGATGATCGTAGCTCCTTCCTGCAAGTATCACCTGCCCGCTTACGGAGAGCGTGAATGGAAATTTGCCGAGTACGAATATACGACCCGGCGGCTGATCGAAATTTGGGAGGAGCATGGGTCGGCCAGTGCGATGCCCATCGAGAAAGATTTTAGCCCCACGCTGGCTGGTTCAGATCGAGCCTCGCAAATGAGCACGATACTCGGATGGTTGGAAACGGTTACCGGATTAATCAAGAGAGCGGCCCACCCGCGCAGGATCAGAGTTGGCCTGAAGATTTTCAATGCCGTATTTGAGGATGCGTTTCAACTGCAGATGCTTCGCGCTATCAACGAGCAATGCGAGGATGAGAACCGACCTGATTTTCTTGTCTATGCGAATCGACTCTTCGATCCTCACCGTGAATTCGACGGCGAACGGGGCGTGGCTTATGGTGGACCGGATTTGAGCACGCGAAACCTGGCCGTCCTGGCACGTCTGCGAAGCCTGGAACAGTCAGGGCAGATTCCAACCTGTCGCATTCCAATCAGCGCGACTGGCAATATCGAATCAGGACGAATGGCTATTGAATATCTGCTCCGCGGGTCATCCAGTTTTCAATTGCACACTTATTTTCAATTACCGAGCAGTGAGTATCGTATGAAACGCACGGGCAAGACCTCATGCGCGCTGCATGAACTCTATTTCAATCCGCAACGTGGTCTGATTGCCTGGCTCCTGCATCTGCGGCGCGCGTTAGATTGGCCCCCGGAGTGGAATATCAAAAACATGGCGGACTATTGTGCCGAACCGGCTAATCGCTTATGGCTTGATTACGAGCCTGTGCTGTCTTGATAGGCGCAATGCAAGATGAATTGGAAATCCGCCTGCTCACGGAGGAGCACATCAGCGCCGGTATGCGGCTTACTAGATTGGCCGGCTGGAACCAGACAGAGAGTGACTGGCGTAGAGTGCTAAAGCATGATCCACAAGGCTGTTTTGTGGCATGCCTCGACAATCGTGTTGTTGGCACAACCACGAGCACTGTCTATGGTACGGACCTGGCTTGGATTGGCATGGTGCTGGTAGACCCTGACTACAGACGAAGAGGCATTGCCACTCAACTGACGGAGGCAACGATCCGAAGCTTGCGCTCGCGTGGTGCTAAGACAATCAAACTAGACGCCACTCCTGCGGGCCGACCAGTTTATGCGGCTCTGGGTTTTACGGAGGAAACGCGCATCGAAAGATGCATGGGCACGGCTCGGGCTGCCGGTAAAACGGACTTCCCGATTTGGACGCCGGAGCTTAGGCAAAAAGTAATGGTTCTGGATCGGGGAGCATTCGGCGCGGAGCGCGCGGCCTTGCTCGATTCTTTAGTCGTCGATTCATCCCTGATGCCGCTTACGATCAGCGCGCCGGACGGCGAGTTGCAAGGATATGCTTTGGCCCGGCGGGGGACGCTCGCCTGCTACATTGGGCCAGTTGTCGCGACAGACCAGCACACAGCAGTCTCTTTGCTCGATGGGATGTTCGAGCAATTGAACAGTCGTGACGTCTTTATCGACATCAACACGAGGTTCGAAAGTGCCGCTCAAATAATTGGCGGCCGAGGGTTTGTGAAGCAACGCGAGTTCATAAGAATGCGTTTTGGTCCGGAGGACAGTCCTGAGACATCGGCGTTAATCTTCGCCATTGCCGGACCAGAAATCGGTTGAGATCAACCTAGGGAGGACGTGAAAATCGCTAAGGCGCGCACTGCCGAAGATGGACTCCTCGAGCGCTTCCGTGTGGATGAACTCAATCTACTGATCTACGCGACGCGGGATCAACTAGGCCAGGCTGCAGCGGCAGCCGTCGCTGATGGAATGCGCCGTCTGATTGCGAAGGAAGGGCGCGCGATTGGCGTCTTCGCTTCGGCTCCATCACAGAATGAATTCCTTGCCGCCTTAGTTGAGGCGCCGGGCATTGATTGGACTCGCGTGATTGGCTTTCACCTTGATGAATATCTTGGAATGACGAGTCACGCGCCGCAATCCTTCCGCCGGTTTCTGATTGATCGACTCGTTAGCAAAGTGCCGATGGGCAAATTTTTCGGTTTGCCTGGTGAATCCACTGATCCTGAAAAAGAGTGTGCTCTCTACGCTGCGCTGTTGAAACAAAACCCTCCCGATTTTGCTGTACTGGGAATCGGAGAGAATGGACACTTGGCCTTCATTGATCCTCCTTTTTGTGATTTCAACGATCCGTTTCCAGTCAAAGTTGTTGAGTTGGATAACATCTGTCGCGCACAACAGGTGCACGATGGAGCCTTTGGCTCTCTTCAAGAAGTTCCTCACCGAGCGCTCTCGCTGACGATCCCAACAATCATAGCGTGCCCGCGCCTCTTTGCGATTGTGCCAGGATCGGCGAAGCAGGAAGCCATACGAAAGACCATCGAAGGACCAGTTGAAACTGCATGCCCGGCATCAATTCTCCGTCGCCACCCGGATGCACATCTCTTTGTGGATCGGCAATCGTCAGCCCTCTTATCTCTTTAGATTGGAAAAGACTGAATGCGTTCAGCGATTCAAACTGTTGATTACATCGTGCTGATTTGCTACCTGCTGCTCATGGCCGGAGTCGGTGGGTACTTCATGAAGTATATGCGGGTGGGATCAGACTTTCTGAAAGGCGGCAATCGTATTGAATGGTGGGTCGCCGGCATGGCCTCGTTCATGTCCGGCTTTTCCGTGTGGACATTCACGGGTGGCGCCGGATTCGCTTACCGGCAGGGAGTGATCGGCGTCTTCCTGCTGTGGCTGGCCGTGCCGGCTTTCATCTTTGGCTACTTTGTCTTCGCGCAGCGTTGGCGCCGCTCGCGGGTGACGACGGTCGTGGAGTATATCCGCAGTCGGTTCGGCGAGGGAACGCATAAGACGTTTTCCTGGATGACGGGACCGAGTCAGTTAATGTTCGCGTCGGTTCGCCTCTTCGCACTGTCGAGCTTCATGTCCGTGGCTCTCGGCCTCCGGGTTGAGTATTTGATCATCATCTGCGGACTTGTGATCCTCGCTTACACAGTTCTGGGGGGCTATTGGGCGGTCTGCTTCACGGACATGTTCCAGTTTATGTTTCTGTTTCCAGTAGCCTGCCTGCTGGCTGTCCTCTCCCTATCAAGCGTTGGCGGGTGGAGCGGCTTCGCACACAACGTACCGCCGAAGTTTTTCAATCCGTTTGTGGGAGAGTATGGGTGGCTCTTTCTTCTGTCGTATACGGTCTCGCAGACCGCTGGCTACAATAATTTCGCCAACGCACAACGCTACTTCTGCGCGCCCACAGAGAAAGACGCGAAAAAGATTGCCCTGCTCTGCATCGTGCTCTTCACCCTCGGGAGTTTTGTCTTTTACCTGCCGCCGCTGATAGCGCGCGTCTTGATGCCGGAATTGGGCACCGCGGCGAACGGGCTGAGGCAGCCTTCAGAAGCGGCCTATATCGCGATGGGGCTACGAGTGCTGCCGCCCGGTCTGGTCGGGGTTTTGCTCGCGGCGATGCTCGCGTCCTCGATGGCGAATCTCTCGGCCGCTAACCACGTCGTCACCGGCATCTTCGCCAAAGATTTATACCAGGGGTATCTGCGACCGGAGGCGACCGACCGGCATATGCTGGTTGCCAGCCGCGTAGCTTCTCTCTTCGTGGGCTTGTTCATGATCGCTGTGGCGCTCATCTTCGCGCAGGGCGCCAGCGGCATCTTCACGCTGCTTTTTATCCTCGAATCCATGTTCTTGATTCCCCTGGGTTTGCCTCTCTTGTATGGAATGCTAGTGAAGCGCGGGCCATGGTGGTCGGCCGTCTTTGCCTATGTTATCGGAGCGGTGACGTCGCTTTTCGTTAACTTCTATCTGAATCGGTATCGCGGCATGAACCTGAATGAGACTTATCTGATTGGCATTCCGGCGATCACGACAACGATAGCTTTCTTTGTTCCTGCGTTGACGATTAAAGCGACGGGCGCAGTCGCTCAGCGGGTCTCGGTCTTTTTTGCCCGACTGGCGACGCCCATTGATCCGGCGACGGAGTTGGGAAACGCGGGCGTTTCCGGGCGCGGCCAACTGGCCCTGGTGGGCAGAGTGACGACGGGAATCGGTCTTGCTTGTTTTTTAATGCTGCTTGTCTCTGCCCCTGGACACAATCGCTCGATTGTCTTCATTTATGCTTTAGTGACCACGCTCGCCGGCCTCGCGTTTGTAGTTGCAGGGCGAGCTCCAAAACCCGCGAGCGATACTGAAGCTGCATTGGAGGACTAAATCAGTAATGTTGAAGTGACAGCAAGTGATCTGCTGAAGAGCTATATGGGTAAAGAGGATTTTAGCGCGGTGAAAATTCTTGCCGCCGGTAAACCTCGCGCACTAAGTTTTTCTCTCGTGGTGCTGGTTCTGTTTGCCTGCATTGGCCGGGTCACAGAAATGGCGGGCGATCGCTTTGCCCATGAGAACCATCCTTATGTTCGCTCTGACGTCGGTATTGGGACTTCCAATTCAGGCATTAATGCGGTCTGGGCCATTAATGATAGCGAGAAGATTGACAAAGATGATCTTCAAAACCCTTACAAGGCGTCGAATTCTGTTTGGGACGGTCACAGTATTAAGATTTTCGGCGCCCGCAACGAAATCATCGCCTTTCAACTAATCATCGAGGCCAATGTTCGTGGCATCCAGAAACTTTCGGTTGCTGTTCCGGAGCTAAAGGAGAGAAACGGAACAGCGAAGATTGTTTACTCTCACCCAGCTTCAGACCCGACGCAATATGCGGGCAGATCTATCCAACTCTTCTCCGAAAACTACATGCACGTTACCGCCCCGACGGAAGCCAGGTGGATTTATAAAGCAAATACGCCATCTGCCCCCAGGAATCCGACTGGGTGGAAACCGGTGCAGCTTGTCTCTGAAAACGGCAAGCCTGGTAAGGGAGGATTCCCGCTCAGGGTTGAGCCATTGCAGAACCAGGCTGTATGGATTGAAGTTTACACTTCCCGCAAAATGCCGGCCGGAATCTATCAGGGTAACGTGCAGATCGAGGCTGATGGAGATTTGCGGAAAGTTCCCGTCGAACTTGAATTATTCGACTTCACTTTAGCAGACGAGAACAGCATGACCGCGATGATCTATTACGAAGATCTTCAGGTTGAGCTATATCAAGGACGCAATCTGGACGCAGTCTATCATCGCTTCGCGCATCGCCAGAGGATCGAACTGGTAAATGCTTACAACGAGCAGTCTGCATTAAAATCTCGCGGCAGGTTTACCGGTGACGATTTTACCCGCGCTCAAGGTTACGAAGGACCCGGTGAAAACGTCGGTAACCGGATTATTCCGGCATCCTTCTATGGACCAGGCGAAGACTACGACCAACGAGAGACGGCTTGGCGGAAGTCGGATTCCTGGATGATATTCCTGCGACGTACCTTTCCCGCGGCTATCACCTTTCTGTATATGCCTGACGAGCCCAGGGCGCCGGAATATGAGCGAATTCGCAAGCTCGCCGATAACGTTCACTCCAATCCCGGCCCAGGGAGACAACTTCCCGTTTTTGTCACCAAAGGTTATGTCAAAGAGTTGGATGGAGCGATAGACATCTGGTGCTCTGGCCCACAAGCTTATGACATTCGGCGTGCACTTCAGGAG
>JBKPPE010000171.1:0-2858 GCA_046733375.1 Acidobacteriota bacterium
CGATAACTGCGCGCGCGCTTCATTCAGTCGCGCCCCAAATTTTTGCGCGTAGTCGAGCCCCTGTTGGAAGTCACGCTCTGCGCTGGCGTAGTCGGCGGTGAGAAAATCGACATACCCAAGTTCGATGTAGCCGCGGGCAATCATCGTCTCCATTTGATTTGCTTGCCCAAGTTCGAGCGCTTCCGTCGCAAATTGTTTGGCCTCGGCGCCTTTGTTCTGTTTTAGCGCAACGCTGCTAAGTTGAAAAAGAATTCGAATCTGCTGATAAGGAGCGTTAACCACCCGTGCCATCTCGCGCGCTTGCTCCAACTGCGCCCGTGCATCGTCAGGTTTGCCGATGCTGTCGTTCAGCACGACGCCCCGTTGCAGAGCCACTTCGGCCCGGCCTTCAACGTTGCCGAGCGATTGATAACTCTCTTCGGCTTTGTCGAACGCGCGATTTGAAGCATCGAGATCGTGTTTGCGACCATAAAGGATTCCCAGCCTGAGGAACGCCGCAGCGATGTGTGGATCACGCTCAATTGCTGTTGAATAACTCTTAATCGCTTTGTCGGTCTCGTTGTTCTTTTCGTAGGCGCGGCCCAAATCTACCTGTGCCTCGGCCTTTGTGGGATCAGCTTTAACGATATCTGAATACGCAGCGACCGCGCCCGGAAAATTTCGGCGCACAGTTGCCGTCAGCGCATCGAGATATTCGCTATCCACCTTTGAGAGTACCGCACGATTCGGCGTCAATTCGGTGGCGCGTAAGATCTCGTCTTTAGCCTTGTCGAAGTAGTCCAATTCCATATACGCCTCGGCCAGACGTGCATGCGCGAGCGCAAATTGATCGTCGGCATGCGTAGCCAGCTCGAGAGCCTTGCTTGCCTGAAAATACGATCCGGCGCGAATAGCATTCGTCCCCGTTTCGTAGAGGCGCAACGCTTCCGCGTTGGGTTGATGCGCGCGCGGTCGCGTGAAATACCAAATGCCAATGATCAAAGTGAGAAGGGCAACAACCGCCAACGCGACGTAGCCGATAGGTAATCGTGGCCGCCGAAAGATATCTGAGATAGTGGCCAGCGTACCCGAGGCGGGCGGCACCGCCGTGGCCGGAACTAAACGCGTCACGGTCTTGGTGGCATCACTCTGAAGATTGAATTGGATTCGCTCGAGGGCAGTAACCACGTCATCGGCCGTCTGATATCGCGCCTCAGGCTCTTTTGCCAGACACTTCAACGTCACTCGGTCCAGATCTGTTGGAACATCATCATTAAGACTGGACGGCGGCGACGGATCATCGCGTAAGACTTTCGCGCAAATATCTGCTGTACTCTTGCCAAAAAATGGCGGCTTACCGGCAATGCATTCGTACAGCAAACCGCCAAGCGAAAACAGATCGCTGCGCGCATCGATCGGGTTTCCCAAAGCTTGCTCCGGCGATAAATACAAAGGAGTCCCGACAATCACGCCTTCGCGCGTATGCGAAACCAAAAGAGTTTGTTGTTCGGGATCGCTGTTAACGTCGGGCGAGAGCGCTACTTGTTTGGCTAGTCCGAAGTCGAGGACTTTAACCCGGCCACGCTCATTTATGGACACGTTGCTCGGCTTGATATCGCGATGGATTATCCCGTGATGGTGCGCTTCTGCCAGCGCTTCGCCAACCTGTTTGATGATCTCGATGCTGCGCCCCACCGTTAACTTCTCGGTAAGCATTAGTTCCCCGAGTGTCGAGCCCTTAATCAATTCCATGACGATGTACGGCTCACCGTCTTCCGTTTCGCCATAGTCGTAAATCGTCGCGATGTGGGGGTGCGACAGCGCGGAAACTGCCCGAGCTTCGCGCAGAAATCGCGCACGGAACTGTGGGTCATGTCCGGTCCGCGAGTGCAGAGTCTTGATGGCGACACGGCGGCCCAACAAGGTGTCCTCCGCCAGGTACACGACACCCATGCCGCCCTCGCCGAGCTTTTCGACAATTCGATAATGCGAGATGGTGCGACCGATCATTGGGTGAAAATGCGAACGATTGCTTCGAGAACAGAGGTTAACGCCGGACTACGTCAGGGCGACGTCATTTCGAATGAGCAGCGGGCATTCTCTCGCGAAGCGGTAGCAGATTCAAGAGAAAAACAATGACGCCAGCAAGTTTGAGGAATGGACTTCGCGTGAAATCTTGCGAGAGGACATGAGCAGATGATCAGAAAACTGAAATCGGGCAAGTATCGACTCTACTCGCGCAAGAAAGATCCGAAGACAGGGAAGCGACGGAACCTCGGCACGTTCGACTCGCGTGACGCGGCTGAAAAGCATGAACGCGCGGTGCAATATTTCAAGCGACATTGAAAAGGAGACTAAAGCATACGCTTCAGCGCCAGTGCGTTCTTAATCGCGTGACCTTCAGGGTCGTTGTTGAAGTAGAAATAAACGTCTTTCGACTGCTTTCGCCAGCGCCTAATCCGGCGTGCCCACGCTTTTAATGTGGGTTCGGGATACGAGCCGCCGTATTTCGATTCGGTGCCGTGCAAGCGAACATAAACAAAATCAGCGGTAACTTCCTGTGGCGAGTCGTAACCCATTTGGTGATAGAAGCAGAGCGCCACGTTGTGGGCGCGCAGAACATCGTAAACTTCAGCTGTGAACCAAGTCTGATCGCGGAATTCAAAGGTATAGCGATGCGCGCGCGGCATCGCGGAGAGAAACGCCTCGAGCCGCTGGACGTTCACCTTCCAACGCGGAGGCAGCTGAAAAAGAATTGGGCCGAGTTTCTCTCGCAATCTTTCGGCGCGCACGAAGAATTTTTCAGTCGATGTCTTGGGAGACTTCAATTTTTTCATGTGGGTCGTGAAACGGCTGGCCTTCACCGCGAATACAAAATT
>JBKPPE010000172.1:0-7537 GCA_046733375.1 Acidobacteriota bacterium
GGCCACAAGGGACGCGACGCGACCGCGCAATGAGGCAACATCGCCCTTACCATCCGGATGAACCCGATTGCTTAAAAAAACAACGAACGTATCGCTCGCGGGATCGAGCCAAAGCGACGTTCCGGTGAATCCGGTGTGACCAAACGAACCGAGCGGAAACAGATCGCCTTTGTTCGTAGAAAATGAGGTGGCAATGTCCCAGCCAATGCCGCGTGCAGATCCGTTGTCGTTGACGGCGCGCGGCTGCGTCATCATCGCCACACCGTAGGGGCTCAGGATCTTGGCGCCGCGATAGCTACCGCCACCGAGCATCATCTGACAAAAGATCGCCAGATCATCCGCCGTGGAAAACAGACCTGCGTGGCCCGCAACACCGCCCATGCGAAAAGACGTGGGATCGTGAACCTGACCGCGCAGCCACTGTTCGCCCTCTGTTCCCGCGTCCGAACCACTGTCGCCCAGATAACTCATTTGGCCGCGCCGTTTTTCGGTTGGGGCAATTCGCGCTGTCAGATTCGCGGAAGGCTTGAAACCCGTATCGCCCATCTTAAGCGGTACAAAAATATTTCGTCGTGCGAACTCATCAAGCGTCAAACCGCTGACGCGATGAACAACTTCGCCCAGCGCGATGTAATTGATATCGCTGTAGACGAAACGTGCGCCGGGCGAATTTCGCAGCGGCTCGCGATACAGCCGCTTCATCGCTTCGTCATAGCCGGTCCAGCGTTCGCGCAAATCGAAATCCGGCGCGAAGCCCGAAACGTGCGTGAGCAGTTGTTCGATCGTGATCGCGTCGCGGCCTCCGCCTTTCATCTCAGGGATGAATTTGACGACCGGATCCGCCAGGCGCACTTCGCCGTGTTCGATCAGAATCATGATGCTCGTTGCCGTCGCAACGATCTTGGTGAGGCTCGCGAGATCAAAAATTGTGTCGGTGGTCATCGCCTCGCGCTGCGGCTCAACCGCGCGCGCGCCGTACGCTTTGCGCCAGACGATCTGGCCGTGATGGCCGACGAGAACTACCGCGCCCGGCAGTTCCTTGTTCTTAATTGATTCCGCAATGATTGGATCGATGCGAGCGAGGCTCTCAACCGAGATTCCAGTGGTTCGCGATGGAACTGGACGAAGTTGCGCAACAATCGACGGCGCCAGCAGCATCGCGAGCGCAATGACGAGTTTCGAGCGATGGGCGATCATTCCTGAGATTGGGCCGCGTTGGACTTTAACTGAATTCCGGCGCCGAGAGGATACAGACCGGGAAGCGAGATCGGCAAATGGCCGGTGATGTCGTTCTTCCCCAGCACGGAATTCGCCGCCGAGCGCTGCAAGCTCGGCATGTCACCGTACGCGACTAGATAAGTAGGCAGCTTGGGAAAGTTCATCAGCAAATATGGATTGCCGAAACTTATTCCGACGAGCGGTGTTTGCCGATTGAGCAGAGCATTCAACGCGCGGGCGCCGGGTTTTGGCAGGGCGACACTGTCCGCTTGTCCACTGCGGACGCGACCGTACATCGACACAATCACGACGTCCGCGTGTAGAGCGGCGTCGAGTGTCTTCTGCACTTCGGCATCTGATGAGCGATCGTCCAAAACGATCGTGTCCATCTTCACACCACCGCGATTCATCTCGCCGACAAACGATTGCGTGATGAACAAGCGGTCGTCTCCATTGGTAATCGCGAAATTGAAGACCTTGGTAGTTGCCGTGAGTTTCAGCGGCAGGAGGTTGGCGTCGTTACGAACCAGCGTCATGGCGCGAGCTGCGATGTCATCGGCGAGGGCCGAAGCCTCATTTCCCGCCACCACACGGTCGATTTCATCGATCGGAGTGATTCTCTGCTCCGTTAAGCCGAGGTCGTATTTCGCCGCAAGAATCTTTCTCGCCGATTGTTCAATTCGTTGCTCTTTCAAGCGACCGCTCTTCACTGCGCTGAGGACGCCGCGAAACGACGCGTCCGGATCCGCGGGCTTTAACAGTTGATCGGCGCCGGCTTCGAGGGCACGCACTGATGCTTCTTCCTGCGTGAAGTAAAGCGTCAGACCACTCATGCTCATCGCGTCGGTGACAATCAGGCCGTCGAACGCAAGATCATTGCGGAGAATATTGTTGACCACTGGCGAGAGCGTGGTCGGCATAGTGCCTTTTTCGACAACGATTTCGCTTCCTTCATCTGTATCGATGGCCTTCATCTTGCGCTCGCGCGGCAAAGGAGTAATCACCGTTGCGTCAATGCGCGGCAAGGCAATATGTCCATCCATTACAGCGCCGACGCCCGCGTTGACCGCAGCTCGAAAAGGCACGAGCTCGACGGAGTTCAGACGTTCACGCGTCACATCGATTTCCGGAAGTCCGCGATGCGAGTCAACCGCCGTGTCGCCATGTCCGGGAAAGTGTTTTGCAGTCGCGATGACACCGGCGCTTTGCGCGCCTTCGACGAAAGCCGCGACGAATCTGGCGACTTGGGTTGGATCCTCGCCATACGAACGCACATTGATCACAGGATTAGCCGCGTTGTTGTTCACGTCCGCCACCGGTGCGTAGATTTGCTGCACGCCCAACGCGCGCGCTTCGCGGCCTGTCAGTTCGCCCGCGCGGCGCGCATAATCCGGATTTCCTGTCGCAGCGATGGCCATGTTCCAGGGAAAGTTGACGGTGTCGTCGAACCGCATGCCCGCGCCAGCTTCGAGATCGGCCGAAATTAACAACGGATGCTTCGCCAACTGCTGCATGCGATTGACGATTACGACGGATTCGTACACCGGACCACGAAAAAGGATGATGCCGCCAATGTGGTTGTCGACGACTTGATGACGCAATGCTTTGAAGGCTTCGCTGTCCTGATTGAGATAAGTCGCGTTAATGCCGACCGAGATTAACTGACCGACCTTCTCTTCGAGCGACATCTGCCTGATCTGCTTGTCAGCCCATTTGAGCGCTTCCTTCGAAGCGTGCCGCGAGTATGGCTTCGGCTTTGAAGAGTCTGCCGTCGATGCATCAACCGAAGTATTGGCATTCGCGCAAACGATCGAGGTCACCGACAGAGCAATGCACAGGACCCATGCAATTGCTCGCGCTCTGGCGAACCTCACAGATGTCATTCGGTAATGATTCATAACTTACAGTTCGGGCGCCAGCTCATCTTGTCGCGTCTTCGCGGCCGGCGCAAAAGCCAAACTTGCGAGCCACGCCACCGCTAGGGTTATCGCACTGCCGAGAAGCACATACCACGTCCACGCAATCGGCGTATAAAACCGTACGTACAACATCACGATAATGCTCGCAATCATTCCAATAAGCGCAGGCGGCTCGCTCACCCGTCGCAAGAACGTGCCGACCAGAAATACGCCAAGGATCGGTCCATTAATCAAAGACGCGACTGACAACGCCTTGTCGAGCGCGGAACTGGATGTGCGCATCGCGACTAATGCCACCGCCACCTGCACAATGCCCCAGACCAAAGTCAACCAGTGCGACACCTTTAAATAATGACGATCGTCGCGGTTCGGCCGGAATGGTTTATAGAGATCGTTGACGGCCGTCGCCGCGATCGAATTCAACGATGACGACAGCGCAGCCGCGAAGATTGCTGCGACGACAAGCCCCGACAATCCGGAAGGCATGTGCTTGGTGATGAAGTCGGGAAAGACTCGATCGCCTGCGGTAAACGGAAACGCCGCGGCGGTTGCCGTCGCGTAGCCCGGATCCGCATACGGCTGATAGAAGGCAAACAGCAATACGCCGATGAATAGGAATCCTATGAACTGCGCCAACACAACGGCTCCGCTCGAAAGTAACGCGGCCGCGGCGCGTCGTGGGCGATCGGTGCAAAGGTATCTTTGGACGAGATACTGATCGGTACCGTGCGTGCTCATCGTCAGAAAACATCCGCCGATCAGTCCGGCCCAAAACGTGTACGTCTTGGTGAAGTCGATTGGCAAATTAAAGTGCAGCGCGGCAGATGTGAACGGCAAAGTGAACGCATACGAGGTTTGGCGAAAGCCGAAGTCGAACAGACTGAATTTCCCAAATTGTCGTCCTGCTGCGACTGCGCCGTCGAAACCGCCATTGATGTGTGACAGCAGCACCAACGCCGCAGCCAGCGCGCCCGCGATGTAAACTCCGAGCTGAATCACTTCAACCCAGATCACCGCCTCCATACCGCCGTAATAAGTGAAAATCAACATCACGAGGCCCAGCAAGATCACTGCGCCCACAATGATGATTTCCGGATTGACGTTTGGTTGGAACGCCGTGTAAACCGCCGCGACCACGATCGCCGTCAACAGCAACCTAATCCCATCGGCGATGTTTCTCATCACGACAAAGAGAGACGCCGCCAGCATCTTGATACGATTGCCGAAACATCGTTCGAGCAACTGGTAAACGGTGAGAAGTTCGCCGCGAAAATAGGACGGGGTGAACAAGATCGAGATGACGACCCGGCCCAGCATGTAGCCGAAGACCAACTGCAAAAACTGAAAGTTACCGCCGCGCGAGAAAGCCACACCCGGCACCGAAATGAACGTGATCGTTGAGGTCTCAGTCGCGACAATCGACATCGCGATGGCCCACCACGGCACGCTGCGATCGCCGACAAAGTAATCTTCAGTTGTCTTCTGTCGCCCGGCGAACCACACGCCGAACAGCGTGATGCCGATCAAATAACCAAAGATGATTGCCAGATCGAGAATCTTCATTTGTTAGCGTTTTCAGAGCTGATCATTGCCAAAGCACCTGTGATCGCTCCCTTCGCAGCATCGAGCGCGGCTTTTGCTCGCGCCTGTCCTGACTTTGTTTTAGCCATGACGATCGCCACGGGAAGGACGCCATCCGCCGCGTCCAAAACTTCGCTCGCCATCGCTTCGTCAACGCCGGCTTCAGACATCAAGATGCGAATCGCGCGCGCGCGCAATTTCACATTGCGCGTCTGGACGTTTGTCATACGATTGCCGGTGACGTAGCCGAGCCGCACCATCGTCGCCGTAGAGATCATATTGAGAATCATTTTTTGAGCCGTGCCTGCTTTCAAACGCGTGGATCCCGCAACTACTTCCGGACCGACAACCGCGACGATCGGAATTTCGGCTGCCTGCGTAATCGGCGAGTGCGGAACGCACGTGATCGCCGCAGTGAACGCGCCGAGCCGCCGCGCAAACTCGACAGCGCCGACTGTGTAGGGCGTTCGACCCGAAGCAGCGATTCCGATCAACACATCGCCGGCACTGAAACTCCGCGCCTGCAAGTCGTTGGCACCAGCTTCCGCGTCGTCTTCGGAAGCTTCCACGGCGCGATAGCAAGCTTCGTATCCGCCCGCAATTACCCCTTGAACCAGGTCGGCTGATACTCCAAAGGTCGGCGGGCACTCCGCGGCATCCAAAACGCCGAGTCGTGCCGAGGTGCCGCTGCCGATGTAGAACAAACGGCCGCCGTTTCGCAACCGGTCCACCACTTCATCGACTGTTTCGGCGATTTGCGGCAGCGCCGCCTGGACGGCCTGAGCGACCGTCGCGTCTTCATCGTTCATCGCGCGCACGATCTCGAGCGATGAAAATGTGCTGAGGTTCGCGGTGCGCGGATTCTCTTGTTCCGTGATGGGAACGGCTCGGGGTTCGCCGAAAGGCATGCTGTAAGAGTTTCAGGTTTCAGGTTTCGAGTTTCAAGTTTCAAGTTAAAGACTTCGAGAACCTGAAACTTGAAACTTGAAACTTGAAACTCAGTATCAGCCCGCAAGCGCAAGCTCTTCACGGAGCCGCGCGTGAGCGAGCCGAGCCGCGGCGACTACCGGAGAAAACAACGGTTCTGAGATCACCGCGCGCTTGGCTGTCTTTTCGATCTCTTCGCGCATCGATTCGAGAATCAGGTTGCCGGCTCCGTAGACTCCGCCAACGGCGGCCACGGGGAATTCGTCAT
Source organism: Acidobacteriota bacterium (assembly GCA_046733375.1). Classification (GTDB taxonomy): domain Bacteria; phylum Acidobacteriota; class Blastocatellia; order Pyrinomonadales; family Pyrinomonadaceae; genus UBA11740. The sequence continues at coordinate 5,914 of JBKPPE010000172.1, forward strand.
CCTGCATGCGGAGTCTTCTAATAACCGCTGTGGCGGCAATCCCGAGTTCCCTACCCGCCTCCTGAAGGATTTGAATGGCAATCTCATCGCCGGAGCGCGCCACGCGCACGACGTCTCGCCCGAAACCAGCCAAACGATCGTTGGTCATTGCGGGCGAATAGATCGCGGTGGAAAGATCATCCGGCGTCGTCACCTTGAAGTACATTAGCGCCGCGGCAGTCAGCGCCGTCTTCGGCCCGCGTTCATCTGTGGCATGAGCAACCGCCTGCAATCCTTTGCGAGCGATCCACGCCGCGCCACCTTCATCGCCAACGATGGGGCCCCAGCCGCCAGCGCATACCTGTTTTCCTTGCCGGTTGCGGCCACAACAGATCGAACCAGTTCCGGCAATAACAACCAGTCCCGCCTGACCGTCGGTCGCGCCATACAACGCAATATCGCCATCGGGAAGTAACTCGATCGATTTGATCTCTTTCAGGCAGTGCTTGATTTTTTCCAGCGTCACATCGCGGATGTCCTTGCGGCGCACTCCCGCCAGACCCACCGTAGCATGCAGTATATCGTCGCGATGCACTCCCGCCTCCGCGCACGCGCGATCCACCGCCTCCCGCACGTTAGTAGCGGCGCTCGCGATACCGATGCGCAGCGGGTTGGATGGACCAGCCTGACCTTCACCAAGGACGCGCTTTTCTTCGTCCATGATCACGGCGCGCGTGCCCGTGCCGCCACCATCGATACCGGCGACCAGCAAACGTGGATTGCGCGCATTGGTTTTAAATCCCAAAGGCCGGGATTTTTGCTTGCGCAATTCGAGGATGCTGTTCATTTCTGTGATTTTAGATGCGCAGATCGCTATAATGGAAACTAAAAGATCTTATTCGTCCAATAATCCAGAATGATAGCGAGGAAATATGGATATCAGACAGCTCAGGGCCTTTACCGCAATCGCGGAAACCGGAACATTCACCGCGGCGGCCGAACGCGTGCACGTCACGCAGGCGGCGATCAGCATGCAGATTCGACAACTCGAGCGTGAAACGGGCGTTCGATTATTCGTACGCGCACCGCGCAGAGTTCTTTTGACCGAAGGCGGCGAGAAGCTGCTCGAGCGGGCGCGCGTGATTTTGCGGGAACACGATGCTGCATTGAACGAGTTGGCCGCGCTCACAGGCGCCGACAAGGGACGGCTGCGTATCGGCAGTGCGTCGGCAATGGTCAGCGGCGATCCGCTGCCTCAGATTTTGAGGAAATTAAAAGCGGCGCATGCCGCCGTCGAAACCTCGGTGATCTCAGGAACCAGCGAAGACCTCGTGCAACGTTTGATGAATGGTGAAATCGATGCGGCGTTTGTTTCGCTTCCCGTTGAAGCGCGTGGCGTCCAGACTGAGTTGCTGAATGAAGACTATCTCGTCGCGATTGCTTCGCCTCGTCACAAACTGGCCAAACAGAAAGTGGTAAGCGCCTATGCACTTTCGAGTGAGAAACTGATCCTCGGCGAACGGGGTGGCAATACGCGAAGATTAATCGATCAGTTTTTCGCGCAAGCCGGCGTCACTCCAAACGTTGCGATGGAGTTGAGTCGCCTCGCGGCGATCAAACGCATGGTTGAAGAAGACATGGGCGT
>JBKPPE010000173.1:0-4114 GCA_046733375.1 Acidobacteriota bacterium
TCAGATCGAAGGCGTTGCGCAAAATTTCCTGAGCATCAACTCGCGTGGATCCAGCGCGATTCCGCTCAACCTCGCGCCCGGCGCAAACTCGACGAACGATTTCGGCGACTTCACTCTCTGGACAAAGATCAAGCTCCGAAAAGAGACAGCGAAGGGACCGTCACTTGGTTTTCGTTTTGGCGTTCAGTTGCCAAACTCGAGTCAGGGGCGGGGAATCGGCCTGAACCAAACTAACGCTTATGGGCAAGTCCTGATCGGCAAGAAATTTGGTCAGAACGGGCGGGTGAACACGTTTGGCAACCTCGGCATTGGCATCTTAACTGCACCGACTCAATTCTTTTCGCAAAACGACGTCTTCACCTACGGACTCGCCGGCATCATTCGGGTAAATCGCCAGTTCAGCATCGCCGGGGAAGTGAACGGTCGTCAGAACACACGACCGGGGAGCGGCCCCCTCGGAACCGAGTCGCAAAGTGAAGCGCGGCTCGGAATGCAGGTGCGCGCTTCAGGTTTGCGCTTCGATTTTGCCGGCATCAAAGGGCTGACGAGTTTGAGTCCACGCTCAGGAATCACCGTGGGCGTTACTTACGATACTCCCTCAGTTTTCAAACCAGCACAGTAGTGGGTGACAGATAATAGGTGACGGGTGACAGGGTCGATCACGATTGGGCCTGTCAACCATTCCCTGTGACGTGTCGCCTTTGTTTGACTGTCAGTATGTTCGATTGGCTCGACGCAATCGCCCGACGCGTGGGCGCGTTTATCGTTAGCGTACCCCTGTACGTCGCCGGACCGGCGATGATATTGATTGGCGCGCTTGATTCGTCCCTGTTGTCGCTACCGGAGATCAACGATTACCTGGTCGTGGCGCGTTGCTACGCGCACAAACAGAGCGCCATCTTTTTTCCGATCTTTCCCGCGATTGGATCGGTGCTTGGCTGTTTGTTGCTGTACACGATTTTCAGTCGTGGCGGTCTCGCGGTGCTCCATCGACGTTTTCGTATCGACCGAGTGCAGCGTGTTGAGGCTGCATACGCGCGATTTGGCGTGCTGGCATTGGCGATTCCTGCGCTATTACCGCCGCCACTTCCGTTCAAGATTTTCATTGCGACAGCCGGCGCATTGCAGTTCCCACGCCGCAAGTTTTTGGTGACGATCATGATCGCGAGGTCGGTTCGCTATTACACAGAAGGCATCCTCGCGGTTTACTATGGGCAGCGTGTGCTGCGATTCTTAAAAGATAATGGTTTGTTGATAGTCAGCATTGTTGCTGCCGTAGTAGTTGTTGGTCTGGCGATTTACTTGTTAAGCAGCCGAGGACGCCAGGCCGTTGATGACTCGAAGCAGCTCACGAAAGATTGATTAAAGGCACTGATACTCTTTGAAACCCCTGATGCATAAGATTACAAACGCGCTTAGTAGTTTATCGCAATATCTCGTCTCGTTCGGACCATTTGGGCTGTTCACAATTGCGTTTCTGGACTCGGTAATGATTCCGATGCCCGGAGGCGTTGATGCAGTCCTGTTGTTGCTGGCAGCGTCGAGGCCGTCATGGATGCTGATTTACGTCGCAGCTGCGACCGTCGGTTCGACTCTCGGCTGCGTTGTCTTGTATCGGATTTCACAGCGGGCGGGAAGGCGCGCGCTAGCGAGGTTTTCAGAGTCGAAGCAAAAGCGCGTGAAGGATTTGATCGAACGCTACGACGTTATGTCAGTGCTGGTGGCGTCGCTGCTACCTCCGCCGTTTCCCTTCAAGCTATTCGTGGTCTCGTCGGGCGTCTTCCGGCTGAATATCGTGCGATTTACCATTGCGATCGCTGCGGGACGAACTTTTCGTTATCTGCTCGAAGCCTATCTCGCCGCGCGCTATGGCGAACACGCGAAGGACCTGCTGGCGCATTATTATCCAACTATTGGCATCACTCTGGCAGTGCTGGTAATCGTGTTCTTCATTGCGCGGACCGTTATGCGACAGTCCGCAAAGAGCGAGCCATCAGGCGTCGAAGGCTAACTGCAATTCACCTGCAGGAAGTTTTGTCTGGAACCGTCGCGCCTCAGACAACGTGCTGATTCCGTTTTCGGCAAGATAATCGAGCAATCGCAGGAAGACCCGGGCCGTCGCGAGCGCGTCATCTGCCGCCCGATGGCGGCGCGGGATAGCAACCTGAAAATAAGCAGCCAGCGCGTCAAGCCGGTGACTGTCGAGTTGCGGCACCAGTCGCCGCGCCAGATCGACCGTGCAAAGATGCGCGTTGCGCAAACGGTGACCAGCAAAGATCCGGTTGATTTCTCGATTCAGCAGCGGCAAATCGAAATTCGCGTTGTGCGCGACGAGGACGGCATCGCCGATAAAATCCAGGAACGCGCGGGCCATGTCCGCGAATTTCGGCGCTGATGTCAGCATCTCGTCAGAGATTCCGGTGAGGTTTGCCAGGAACTTTGGGACGCTCGTTTCGGGATCGATAAGCGTCTCAAATTCGTCGAGCACCTCGCCGCCGCGCACTCGATACGCTCCGATCTCGATAATTCGCGCCGGCATCTTGCGCTCGTGTGCAGCCTCTACATCCAGCACGACGAATTCCAGATCACGCAACAACGTGACGCGGGAGGGTTCAGGCTGCGTCGAAAGATATTCGGCTTCAATCACAAAACGCCGATCGTTCTGAACCAACTCGCGCACTAGCGAGGCCGCCAGGTCTGCGTTAATGTTTCCGAGGCTGAAGATCGTTTCGGCAATTGTAAGGAAGCTTGCGCGGCCGCCGTTGTCGTTTACGAATTCGAAAGTCTCGTTTACCAGAGTAGAATCGGAGATAAGATTGCCTGGAATAGTCACGAAAAGCATTCTAGCGGAATTGACCACGTCGCCCTAGCATGAAACACGAAAATGTAATTGAAGTTTTCAAACGAACTGGAGCGCTGCTCGAGGGACATTTCATTCTCTCGAGCGGTTTGCACAGTTCGGTTTACTTGCAATGCGCAATTGCCCTGCAATCACCGGAGGTGGCTGCGGAATTCGGCGGCGCGATTGCCGATGAATTTCGCGAGAAAGGAATTCAAACGGTTGCTTCGCCGGCCATTGGCGGCCTGATTATCGGTTATGAAGTCGCGCGACAGCTCGGCGTGCGGTTCATTTGGACTGAGCGCGAGCAGGGAACGATGACACTTCGTCGTGGTTTCACAGTGCCGAATGGCGAGCGCGTGTTGGTGGTTGAAGACGTAATCACAACTGGTGGATCGACGCGCGATACGATCGTGGCGCTGGCAGACCGCGGCGCAAAGGTTGTGGGTGCGGCTTCCATTATCGACCGCTCCGGCGGAAGTGCCGATGTCGGCGTGCCAAGATTCTCGCTTGCTACGTTGAATGTTCTCGCAGTTGAGCCGGCACGGTGCGAAGCCTGCGCGCGCGGCGAAGTTGCAGTCAAACCGGGCAGCCGCTCCTGCTCAAAGACCGTTTAGAAGCGGGCTACCGCCCGCCCTTCATGAAAGTGGTGGCGGGCAGCAGCCGCCTCTAAACGATGAATTTCAAACTTCTCCTTCAATACGACGGCACCGATTTTCACGGTTGGCAAATCCAGGAAGGGTTGCGCACTGTGCAGAGTGAACTGACGCGAGTGCTGTCTTTACTCGACGATCGCGAAGTGGTCGTCCATGGGTCGGGCCGGACCGACGCCGGAGTCCATGCCGAGGGACAGGTTGCGAGCGTCGCCCTCAAACGCAATATCACGCCACAGAAATTACGAAACGCAATCAATGGAAATTTGCCGGCCGATGTACGTGTGTTGTTTGTCGACACGGTTTCCGATGATTTTCACGCGCGGTACTGGGCGCGCAGCAAGACCTATTGTTATCGAATCGTCCATGGCCCGGTCGTTCCACCCTTCTGGTCGCGTTACGCGTTGCAGGAAGCCCGATCAGTGGATCTCGAACGCATGAGAAAAAGCGCGAGTTTGTTCTTCGGTGAACATGATTGGACGGCTTTTTCGGCGGCGCAAACGGATGCCGAATCGCGCGTTAGGAACGTATTCCAGTGCGATATCGAAGATCAATGGAATGCGCGCGGTCGTTGTCACGTGATCGTAATCAGTGTTTCCGCGAATGGATTCTTGCGATACAT
>JBKPPE010000174.1:0-4748 GCA_046733375.1 Acidobacteriota bacterium
AGCGGTTGATTAAGCCGGTAGGCCTGCCAGTCAGTTTGCGACTGACGCCAATCGTTTGCATGTCCCGCGAGTCCGAACAGAATTTCGTGGTGTCCAATGTCCTGGGTCCCTTGATCAGCGTAGCCCCCGCGCGTTCCGGGCGTGCGGATCAACGTTAGTCGCAAGGTGTTGTCGTTTGGTTTGTCTGACGCGTTCTTACAATCAGTCAGGACGGTCGCGCCAAATGCGCCGCTTTTGTCAGTCAGATCGATCCATTGATGCGAAGCGACTTCAAACTGCCGCTCTTGTGCATTGGGCCGCTGAATTGTGCCCACGTCCCAGTTGTAAGTTGCCAGGTTGTTCGCCGCGGCCAGTGGGAAAGTTGCCTTCAGATTTGCTTCCTTCGTGTTCCAGTCGATGACGTTGCTGAACTCGATCCGATTGCCGGCGTCTCCGGTTGATAATCTGACAGTCTGAACGAACTTCGAGCCTTCAGTTTCACGCTCGACTTCGATCGCGACGCGCACCGGGCCGGCTTCGACGACGCGAATCTTCGCATCGCCGGACACAAAACTACGCGGCGCGCGCTGCTCATCTTCAAAATCCATGTTCCAGGCAGGCCACTGTCGCGGATTGTCGGTCGAAATCGCGAGCCGAATCGGCGCGGAAAGCAATTCACGATTGAGTTGCTTGTCAAAGATGCTTGAAACGTCGCCGCGTTTGTCGATCGCGACGCGGTACCGTGCGTTTTCGAGTGACGATTCAGACACTTTCAGATCGCCGGCGGCACCAGTTGCAGCCGCAGGCTGCACGTCGTAAACGGCAAAGCCCACCGCCGGAACGTTGGCGGAGAATAGAACTCTCCCGTTGGAGACTTGCGCAGGGACTTCAGAACCATCAGGTCCCACCACGCGCACTCTGGCCGGCACGCCGTTGGGAAAATTGGTCGTGGCTTCAACAACGTCTTCACGCGCGATGTTCAGCGGATTGTAAACAACGACAGGAACGCCCTGCGCGTTAGTATCAAGCACCGAAGCGACCGCGCTGGTCGCGCTCGTCAGCACACCTGCGAACTGGTTCATCGCAATCACATCATCGTTCCAGGCGAACTCGAATGCTTTCGGGGTCGCGGTGCCGGGCAATAGATCGTGAAACTGTCCGCCCATCACCAGCGTCCATGCGCCATGCAAACGCTCGCGCGGATAAGTTCGACCGCCCAACCATTCGGCCGCTACTGAAGCTTTCTCAGCCGCGTCCGCGAGCAACTCGTTCTTGCGCATCCAGCGCTTTTGATAAGCCTGCGACGTAATCGATCCCGCCGAGTGATTGATCAATTCCAGGTCGCCTTTGTAACGCGGCAGGCGATCGAGCGCGCAGCAATTCAGGATGTCGTGAAACATCTGATCGGCTTTGGACCATACGACGCCGATCGATCCATCCCCGACTTGAACCGGCGGACTTGGCGGCGCTGGTGTCGAGCCAAACGGAAAGAGTTGCGGCAGCGAAGCTTTGCTTTTGGTCGTGATTGCTTCCATCAACTTCACAGACGATTCATTCGGCGACCCGCCCACATCACCGGTGCCAACATAATGGTAGTCTGCGAAGATTCCCGTGAGATTGCCGTTCGTCTGAATTCGTGCCGGCCAATTTTCCGCGCTGCGCGAACGCACCTGATTTTGCTGAGCGGTCAGCGTGGGATCCGGTCCAGGTGGTGGCGGCGGAGCCTTACTCAAGTCGTATTGCACCTGGCTGCCGTAACTGAGCGGATTCAACGCGGCGATCACGGTGCGGCCGTCGGTTCCTTCCCAAATTCCAACGTTGAAGGGAATCCCCACGGGAGTCTTCTCTGGAGAATCCGGACCGCCGACATGCGGCGCCGGCTGCCACGCCGCAGATAATTTCTGGGTAGAGAAACCCTTGATTCCCGAATGCGCGAGGATGCTAGGCAGTGAAGCCGGAAAGCCGAAACAATCCGGCAGCATGTATTCATCGCTGGCAATCCCGAACTCTTTGCGAAACCAGTTATTGCCGTAAAGGATCTGCCGGATGATTGACTCGGCGTTCGGAGAATTCACGTCGCCTTCTTCCATCGAAGATCCGGCGGGAAACCAGCGGCCGGACGAGACGTAGAATTTCAATCGCTCAAAATCCGAAGGGTAATACTCCTTCATCAGTCGATAACGATTCGCGCCGGTGAAGTTAAAGACATAGTGCGGATATTTTTCGAAGAGCGCGAAGTTGTTCCGCATCGTCTTAGTCAGATATTCCTGGATGACCTGCGGATACTCCCAACGCCATTCGGTGTCGAGGTGGGCGTAGCCGACGACGTATAGCGTCGGCTCTTTCGCAAGATTCGGCCCGGGTGAGGTTGATTTCGGAGGATGCACCGTACGCGTGCTCGGCGTGGCCGGCCGCGACTTCGCGGCTTTCGTGCGCGGTTTTTCGCTTTGGCTGAATGCACCGGTAGGCAATAAAACGACGAGCAAAACGAATAAGGCCCGGCGTTGAATTATTCGTTGATTATTCTGGTGCGGGTTGTTCATAAATTGGAATCGACGCCTGGACTGGAGCGTAAGCGTGCTCGCTTGCATTGCGGTGGCGACCGAGACGGTCGCGCTCCAGTCAGAATCACAATTGCCGCCGCAACACTTTCTTCAGTCTGACATCCCGGAGCGGCAGACTCTGCTCAATTGAAAGATCTTCGACATTGTTCAAGATGAAGCTGGGAACGGCCGGCGCGTGACTCACTTTGATGTGACGCAACTCAACCTCTTTCGCATCGGAAAAAATAAATGGTGGGCGCGCGTCATGGTTCAAATAGGTCACCGTAACATCGCTCATTTCGAGTCCACGGACATGCCGAACGAAAAACCCGTAAGCCGGCAGCTCACCAAACATGGAAGGCTCGGGATAGTCGTTCTCTTTTTCCGCCGGCTGGAGCGCGGCCTGCGCTTTTGTGCCACTACCTTTGTAGTAAATGCGAATGTTATGCAATCGCACATCTTCGATGTCGTGTCCGGGAATGCCACTGATGATCGAAGAGAACTTAGCCTCGGCGTTGTAGACAATCACGTTGCTAATGTTCACTCGGCGCAGGGCGCCGACGGGCACACCTGCCGGGCCGCGCAGACGACTTCCGAGACGCAAAAAGAAAGGTGAGTTGGTGATGTCGCGCATGGTGATGTTCGTAATCGCCACATCTTCCAGAAATCCGCCATCGACTTCTTCGAGCGCCAGCCCACGACAGTAGTCGAAGACACAGTTCGAAATGGTGATGTTCTTGAAGCCGCCATTGGACTCAGTCCCAAACTTTATTCGCCCCGTCGGGCCGCTGTTGACGCTGTAGCGGTCGTATTCACGCTTGTACGTTCCATCGAGCAGTGTGCCTTCATCATAGCCACTCACCTGGCAATTCGCGATCGTGACGTTTTCAGTTGCGCGCGCATAGCCCAGCGCGAAAGAACTTTTCGGACAGATGCCGTCGTCGAATGGTGAGTTAATTGTGCAATTCGAGATGCGAACGTTCTTGCACGCGTCGATGTCGATCCCGTCGCGGTTAGTATCAATCTTTACGTTGTCGACGGTGAGGTTGTCTACGCCGGTGGCGAGAATGGCGAAATGACCGCCATGAAAGATCGTAATGTCGCGAATCGTGACGTTGCGACAGAGTTTCAGCGCAATCGACTTGTTGGCCCAACCCGGCTCGACTGCATCGCGCGGATTCGGATAACCAAACGGCTGTTTTGGTTCGTTGGCGCGATTCGCGTTCAGCGCATCATTCTGCTGTTGCGTGCGCGATTGATTGCCGCCGCGCACTAATCCCTTACCCCAAATCCTTCCGGGCCCGAGGATTGAAATATTCGTCAGGTTTTCCCCCCAGATCAGGCTGTTACGCCAATGACTGTGCCCGAAATCCTGATACTTGTCCCACTCATTCGGCTCCGGTGCATCGTACTTCGCTTCGTTCGAAGTGTCGGCGGCGACGATCGTCGCGCCCTCATCGAGATACAGAGCGATGTTGCTTTTCAGATGAATTGAGACGGACAAGTAATTCCCGGCTGGGAAAAATACTGTGCCACCACCGGCAGCCGCGGCCGCATCGATCGTTCTGTTGATGGCGGCGGTGTCAATCGTTCTGCCATCGCCGGTCGCGCCATGCGTCTTCACGTTGTATACATTGGCTTGCGGCGCAGCTGATGAGGGCGTCGGGAGCGAACTCGTTAAGAAGAGAAGTGCGAGCGCGAAACTTCCACTCGCGAGAATGGCAAAGTGTTTTCTGACGCTCATTTCGAGTCGTTTAGCGGACTTCAAATTGACCATTCAATCGAATGTCCTCTGAACCCGATCCAATCATCACTTTGAATTTGCCGGGTTCGAGCACGAATTTCATCTGCTGATTCCAAATGGCCAGATCGTCGCGCGTCAACGTGAACGACATCGTGCGCGTTTCGCCGGGCTGAAGGTGAATGCGCTCGAATCCACGCAAATTCTTTTCGTAAGTCGTTACGCTCGTGACCAGTTCATGAGTGTAAAGCTGAACGACCTCGTCACCTTCACGTGGCCCGTTGTTGGTAATGTCACAGGTGATCGTGACCGTGATGTTCTCGCTCGCGGCCGGACTACTGCCCCTTCTGCCCACCCCCGCAGCGCTGCCCATCGAGCTGATTTGCGGATTGATTGTGAGATTGCTGTACTTGAATGTCGTGTAGCTCAAGCCGTGACCGAAGTAATAGAGCGCGCCATTGACGCGTGTCTTCTCACCTTCCCAT
>JBKPPE010000175.1:0-3240 GCA_046733375.1 Acidobacteriota bacterium
CTTCGCGTGTCATTCGTCATGGATGACGAGTTGTTTTGGATGTCATCTTTCGATGACGGCGAATCGAAAGATGCCGAACCGGCATAACGAGGGTGGCGACAGTCGTAACTACACGACCTATAACTATCAAGTGTTGCGCGATGATGTGTTCATGCTGGGACGCGACGGCACCGTGACCGGCAATCGTATCGCACCCGTGCGTTCCTCGAGCGCAGTCCTGGTCAGCTCACAGAATCAAAATCGTGAATGGATCTATTCGCAGCAACAGACGGTTTCCGCCGAAGGGTTCTCTGGCCAAACTTTCAACACGCACGTGCCGCACACTGTGCGGGCAACCGAGACCAAGACTTGCTCTGACTGTCACGTGTCGAAGAACAACGACAACAATGCATGGCTCGCGCAAGTGCTTTTGCAGGGGACGAACTTTGTCAATTTCATGGGGCGGTATGTCTATGTAGCGGCGAATGACTCGTTGGAAGCCGTGGTCGCCACTGAGCGAAATGAACCGCAGGCGGTAATCGGGAGCACGCTTCATAAAATTGCTTACCCGCGCAATTACCAGAAGTTCGTCAACGGCGGCCGGGAATTGAGCGAAGTTTACGAGCACAAAGGAAATCCACGCGTGCTTCAGGTCCAACTGCGTGGTGAGTATGCGTACGTAGCCGCCGGCGAAGGCGGCTTGCGCGTTTACGACGTGGCGCAAATTGATCAGAAAGGATTTTCGGAACGAATTACGACCGCGCCCGTTTCAAGGTTGGGACAAAAGTTTTGGGTGAAGACGAAATACGCGACCGCCGTCGCTGCGCCCTCGACCCTGGCAGTCGACCCGGCGCGTTGGCGGATGACAGTCGACGGACGAATGGTTTCGCCGGAGGAAGCACGAAAACTTTCCCCGGAGCAGTTGCTGAATCAAGAACAGCCGATTCATCCGTTGTACGCTTATCTGTATGTCGTTGATAAATACGAAGGATTGATTGTCGTAAATGCGGCGACGCTGCTCGACGGCGATCCGCTGAACAACTATTTGAAGCGGCAACTCGAGGCAGCGAAATATCCGAACGGAGCATTTAATCCCGAGGGCGCTTTGACAGGCGCAAATAACATTACGATTGCGGGACGGTACGCTTACATCACAACCGAGCGAGAACTGGTGATTGTCGATCTCGACGATCCCTTGAATCCCAAAATTGCGAGACGGATCGGATCGCCGGCGATTACGGAACCAAAAGCGATCGCTGTTCAGTTCCGTTATGGATTCATCGTGGATCGTGAAGGCTTCAAAGTGCTTGATGTTACTGATCCGGCAAATGCGCATTTGATAGATGGCGCCATGGTTCACATCCCTGGCGCGGCGGACGTTTATGTTGCTCGGACATACGCATATGTCGCATGGGACCACAACGGAATCGTCATTGTGAACATTCGGCAACCTGAAAAACCCATTGTGGATCAGTCGTTCACGGCGAATGGCGAACTCGACGATGTCCGACAGATTAAAGTTGCTATGACAAACGCCAGCTTGTTTGCTTACGTCGCGGGTGGAATCAGGGGGCTGCAGATCGTCCAACTAACCTCGCCGGAAACCATGTCTACTTACGCCGGTTTCAGTCCGCGGCCGCAGCCGCAACTGATCGCAACTTTCAAAACGAAGGGCGAAGCTTTGGCTGTTTCAAAACCGCTCGATCGTGATCGGGCAGTCGATGAAAGCGGCAATCAGATCGCGGTGTTTGGCAGGCGTGGTGCGCGACCCTTCACGTCAGCCGAAGTGCAACGGATGATGCGGACCAATGGGGGCACAGGCGAGTATTTCGAAGTCGCCGACGAGCCGACGACTGAGCCAAAGCGTTTGAGCGGCCGTCTGCCCTCACAATTTGAGCGCGTGCTTGGAATCGCGCTTGGCTTTGTGATCGTTGCCGCTACTTTTGCGAAGGCGCGAAGGGTGAGGAAAAGCTCCGTAGGAGCCAAATGTTTATAGAAACTGGTTGACACTAAGTCCAGTTGCGCACGGAGCGAGAGGAAAAGTTCCTCTCGCTCCGTGCGCGATAAACTAAAGCAAGCGGGGTGCTATAGACATCTCGCGCCTAACGGCGCGAAACAGGATTTTCGCCGCGACATGTGCGCAAAATTTCGTTTTTCGCTTGAAATAATGATCGACAGCGACCCTCGTAAAATTTCGTATTGCAAAAACCTTTGGCCTGCGGTTAGATTGGCCGGTTTGATCAAAACACAAACGCGCTGACTGCTGCGCTCAATACGTCGTGTTTTGGAGGTAGATAAAGTGCCGACTGGAAGTTGCCCAGAATGCGAAGCCGATGTGCACGTTGATACTGACGTCGACAAAGGCGAGATCGTCGAATGCGAAGAGTGCGGAGTTCAACTGGAGATCGTTGGCTTGGACCCCGTCGAGCTGGATATCGTCGAAGAAGAAGATTTCGACGAAGATGAAGACGAGGACGAATATTGAGGACTGAGTAATGAGGACTGAGGACTGAGGACTGAGAGACAAAGAAAACTCAGTCCTCAGTGCTTAGTCCTCATCACTTTTTCTGGCTTTGGTAGCCCGGCCGACTTTGCCGCAAGGTCACCCCCCCTGGTCCTTCAACCCTAATCGAGTGAAACTTGCCGTCCTTGCGGTTCTGCGCGGGCGGATAAAAACCTAAAACGTAAGCCGAGGAAACCTCTTCAGCGATCGCGCGGAATAATGGGCCGAGATCGTTCTCGGTCGCATAGATGCTACGTCCTCCTGTCTTCTCAACCACACCCGTCACATCCAGAGGTGTTGGCAGCGGCATCACTTTGGCAGATGCGAGCAGTTGTGAATACGACGGCATCGTCACCACATAGACGCTCGTGTCAGCAGCGTTCGCGCGATCGATAACCGTGTCTGGCGAAACCACGTCGCCAACTGGAAAGCCGTCGGTGATCACCACGACCGCGCGCTTCACCATGCGATGTTCCCGCGTCAACGGGGCATGACGCGCGAGCATGCGCACCGCGTCATCGATTGCGTCGAACGCGTGTGTGGACATGCCGTTAGGTTCCTGAGCCAGGCGATCGTAGGCACGTTCGAGTTTGTCGCGATCCGCGGTCAATGACTGTAGCGTCTTCACCCGCGTCCCAAACGTCATCACGCCAAACACTGCCGGTTGACCTGCCAGCCGGCGCGAGAATTCGCGCATCGCGTTTATCAGGCGCTGAAGTTCTTCCGCCGTCATGCTGCCCGAGACGTCGAGCGCAAAC
>JBKPPE010000176.1:0-5001 GCA_046733375.1 Acidobacteriota bacterium
ATCTCCAATTGCATTCGAGTTCGATCGCCGAACTGTCGGCGACATTAGCAGGTAAAGCACAGCAATTATGGCCAGTTTCGATAAAGTCCTAACCAAAGTCTTCGGCAGCAGCAACGAGCGATTCCTGAAATCGATTCGTCCCGTCATCGATCAGATTAACGCGTTCGAACCGGAGCTCGAGAAGCTTTCAGACGACCAGCTGCGCGAGAAAACCGCTCATTTCAAGGCGCAGATTCAAGATGCCGTCAAGGACGCGCGCGACAAAGACGATCGCAAGTACAAAGAGCAGGAAATCCTTGGCGAGATTCTTCCTGAAGCGTTCGCGGTCGTTCGTGAAGCGAGCAGGCGCACGACCGGCATGCGGCACTTTGATGTGCAGATGATCGGCGGCCTTGTTCTCCATCAGGGAAAGATTGCCGAGATGCGCACCGGCGAAGGCAAGACTTTGGTCGCCACTCTTCCGTCTTACTTGAATGCGCTCACCGGACGTGGCGTTAATGTGATCACTGTCAACGACTATCTGGCTGCGCGCGACGCAGAATGGATGGGACAGATTCATCGTTTCCTCGGTCTCGAAGTCGGTTGCATTCAGAATGACATGGATGATTTCGAGCGGCAGACTGCGTACGCCGCCGACATTACTTACGGCACGAACAACGAATTCGGTTTCGATTACCTGCGTGACAACATGAAGTTCGACCTCGCGACGTGTGTGCAACGCGGTCATTACTTCGCAGTCGTTGACGAAGTCGACTCAATCCTGATCGATGAAGCGCGCACGCCGCTGATCATTTCTGGTCCATCGGAAGAATCGACTGACAAGTACTTTCAGGCGAACGCGATCATTCCGCTGCTTCAGAAGGGCGAAGAATTAGAAGAAGGCAAAAAGACCGGCGATTATATCGTCGACGAAAAGAACCACTCCGCAGTGCTGACAGATCAAGGTGTCGAGAGAGCTGAGAAGCTGCTCAGCGTCGGCAATCTCTACGATCCGGACAACATGGAGCTGCTTCACTGCGTCGAGCAGGCGCTAAAGGCACACACACTCTACAGGCTCGATCATCAATACGTCGTCCAGGACGGTGAAGTGATTATCGTCGACGACTTTACTGGCCGCTTGATGAAAGGCCGCCGGTGGTCTGACGGTTTGCACCAGGCGGTGGAAGCCAAAGAAGGCGTGAAGATCGAGCGCGAGAACCAGACGCTCGCGACCATCACGCTGCAAAACTATTTCAGGCTGTACGAGAAACTTTCGGGCATGACCGGCACGGCGGAAACTGAAGCTGCTGAGTTTCATTCGACCTACAAACTCGATGTGATTGTGATTCCGACGCACATGCCGATGGTGCGCAAGGACAACCCGGACGTCATCTATCGCACGCTGCCGGAGAAATGGGACGCGGTCGTCGAGGAGATCAAAGGACTTCACGAGAAGGGCCAGCCGGTTTTGGTCGGCACGGTCTCGGTCGAAAACTCGGAGTTGATTGCGCGGCGTCTGCAGCGGGTGGGCGTGCCGCATAATGTTTTGAACGCGAAGTATCACGAGCGTGAAGCCGAAATCGTCGCCCAGGCCGGACGCAAAGGCATGGTCACGATCGCAACGAACATGGCCGGCCGCGGCACGGACATTCTGCTCGGCGGAAATCCTGATTTCATGACGCGCGAGTTTTTGAAGGAACAGGAAATCGATCCGGATGAAGCGACCGAATCGCAATGGCAGCAGGAATTTCTGAAGGCGAAACGCATCGTCGAGGCGGAGCACAAGGAAGTAGTTTCGTTGGGTGGGTTGCACATTCTCGGCACTGAGCGTCACGAGTCACGCCGCATCGACAATCAGCTTCGCGGTCGCGCGGGTCGCCAGGGCGATCCAGGTTCATCCCGCTTCTATCTTTCGCTCGAAGACGACCTAATGCGCATCTTTGCCGGTGACAAGGTCAAAGCGCTGATGCAACGGCTCGGCATGGAAGAAGGCGTTGCGATTGAATCCAGGATGGTGTCGAAGCGCATTGAAGCTGCACAAAAATCCGTCGAAGGACGCAACTTCGAGACACGCAAGCACCTGCTCGAGTATGACGACGTCATGAACAAGCAGCGCGAGACGATCTACGGTCTGCGCCGCCAATTGATGGAGGAACCGGATCAGCGCGAGTACCTGATGGGCGAAACCGGAGTCGCGCGCGATCTGCTTTCCGACATCACGCGTCAGTATCTTGATCCAAACGTCTCGCCCGACGATTGGGACATCGAAAACTACAAAGTTCAGGTCCATACGATCTATGCATTGGACACCGAATCGGAAGGCATCGATTTTCAGCGTGCCACCCCGGAAGAGATCGAAGCAACGCTGTGGGAAAAACTGAAGACAAAGTACGCTGAGAAGGAAAAGCACATCGGCGATGAGGCAATGCGCACCTACGAGCGCATCATCATGCTGAACATCATCGACGCGCAGTGGAAGGATCACTTGCTCGCGCTCGATCACCTGAAGCAAGGCATCGGGCTCGTCGGTTACGGGCAGAAAGATCCGCTGGTCGAATACAAGAAAGAAAGTTTTGATCTCTTTCAGGCGATGCTCGATCGCATCGACACGACGACGATTCGTTCGCTGTTTAATCTGCAAGTCGTGGCCGAAGAATCACCGGAAGAGATTCAACGTCGCCGTCTCGCCGCCCGCCGTCGCGGTTCGCGCTCGATGCAGTTCACCGGTCCCAACCAGGGCGCAGCAGCTGCCGGTGAAGAAGAAGGCAAGGTCAAAACCGTCGTGCGTGATCAGCCGAAAGTCGGCCGCAACGATCCGTGTCCGTGCGGCTCTGGCAAGAAATATAAGAAATGCCACGGCGCGGCGTAAGTATCCGCTAAAAAAATGGCCTCACTTGCCCGCCTCACCGAATGCGCAATTGAGGCTGGGGGGCAAATCAAATTCATACGCAATGAAAGATGGCAAGCTTGTCTCAATGTGGATGCAGCTTGAGTACAACTTCAACAGCTTCTAACGGGCAAATTCTCCAACACAGTCAGCGTTCCATCAGCTACACTGTCTTTGGTGCCCGCTGAACTCACATCAACCAATCCATTAGTTCGATCGATCGTTTCCGGGGCGGCGCCTCCGGCCGCGCGGATGGCCGCAGCGCGCGGCCTCTTGCCGCTCGCGCAGACCGAATTGCTTGAAGCGCTCGTGGTTCTGCGCAGCGATTCGGATCAAGCAATCGCTCAAGCGGCGCAGACAACTCTGGATAGTCAGACGCCTGAAGATCTGCTGAACGTCGCGCGCGCGTCTGATGCAGGGCCCTTCGTTCTGACGTATCTCGCGGGGCAAACAAACTTCACGCGCGAGCTTTACGAAGCGTTGACGACGCATGCCAACACGCCTGACACGGCGATTGTGGCACTGGCCGGCGCGACCGCGGACGGTTCGTTGCTTGAGCTAATCACTTTGAATCAGCAGCGGCTGATCCGCGCACCGGAAATCATCGATGCGGTACTAGCGAACGCCGCGCGAACCGCCGAAGCCGAGCGTCGTGTCAGGGAAGTGCGCCGCGAGTTCTTTGAAAAAGAACGGGGCGCCAAACAGATCGCCGGCGAGCTCCGCGCGCAGGGTAACGCAGCCGCCGCAGAGTTTTTTGAATCAGCGGAACTTGCGCCGATTGACGGCGCGTTGTCTACCGATGATGCATGGCTCCTCGCGCAGCACATCGAAGTATCCGACGCGGACATTGATGACAGTTGGTTGGCGCGCGAGCTGATCGAAGAGATGCTCGTCGAAACGCCGGAGCAAGCGGCCGCGAATCTGCAGGCAGTTCTCACGGCCGAGAAGCTGGATATTAGCGAGGTCGCGCCCGAGAGAATTTCGCTGGTGCGCCGGCTCATGTTCATGACCGTGAAAGATCGAGTGAAGTTCGCACTGAAGGGAGACCGCGAAGCGCGCGGCATTCTGGTTCGTGATTCCAACAAAGTCGTTGCGACGGCCGTGATTCACAACCCCCGCATTACGGACAAAGAAATCGAGAACATCGCGGCTATGCGCACAGTTTCCGATGAAGTTCTTCGACTAATCGGCATGAATCGCGCCTGGACTCGTTCATACACGATCATTCACAACCTCGCGCGCAACCCGCGCACACCCATGCCCACAGCGATGAATCTGCTGCCTCGCATTCAGCAGAAAGATCTGAAAGCGCTATCGGAAAACCGAAACGTGTCTGAAGGCGTTCGCCGTCAGGCCTATCGTCTGGTGCAAACTCGCGCAGGAAAGTGAGTTAAGAAGATCGTTCTCTGCCAGTGGTTACGGCGTATGCGGTATGTCACAAACCTGTCAACATTCTGTTAATTTTCGCTTGACTCGACATTGGAATCGGTATAAATTGCGCCTTACCGAGTCACGTTTCAGGTATTTGACAGATCGATGACGGATCAGCGTGGTGCTGATTCGAAAGCGAATGCGGCAGTTTTATATCGTACCTTTGCCGCAGACTTTATCTCGCCCGTCAGCACAGCACCACCTTGATACAGGATCGGCCATCAGTGACGATTCTCAAGTCTTTACAGCGTCATCCCTTGTAATACCCGAACCTACCCGGAAGTAGCGCCCCGCCAGTCCCGATACGTCGGAATTGACGGGGCGCATCTCTTTTTATCTGCCCGGCTAACGTTCTTCGCCCTTTTCTTGGTATCACCGTCAAGAGCGTGATCAACCGTTCGGACCCTCATCACGCAATAAAGTGCGCACCGCCCCTATGGGGCTTGCGGACTCGCACGCGATTCATGCACCACGGCGCTTCGGTCACGCCGCGTGACGCAATCTTACGTCACGACGGGGAAGCGCGATTTGTAATCAATAATTTCCGGAATCTGACCGATCTTCAGAAAACACAGTTGCTGATATTTCTGAGAACGCTGTAACCCGTTCGGGGGATTTGTAAAAATTTGTCAAATCTACTGCGCCGGACGACGCTGTCTCTTGCGATAACCTTGGCGTGCGTTACATAATGCGCGCCAAATTCT
>JBKPPE010000177.1:0-2188 GCA_046733375.1 Acidobacteriota bacterium
CCGGCCCTTCGAAGCGACCGCCGAGATGCTGGAAGGCGGCCGCGTCGATTTCATCTCACGTCAGGACCTTCTCAATCTAATCTGCCGGCAGAACGGATACAGTCTCGAACTGCTGGAGGTCTTTAGCCGGCAGTTCAGCGAGCTCGTGGACCATACGCGGATGCTGGCACTGTCGGAATCAGCACTCGAAAAACTGGCACATCTGCTCGCGCGTTGGGGTCGTGATTTTGGTGAGCCTACGGCAGAGGGCACGCGCGTAAGATTATGGTTGACGCAGGAAGAGATTGCGCAAATAATCGGCGCCTCGCGCGAGACGGTAACTCGTCTTTTCAGCGTGCTGAAGCGAGATCAGATCATTCGCGTCAAGCGCGATTGGTTATGGATCTGCGACAGCGCCGCGCTCGCCTCGTTAGCGCAACTGTCACCCGAGATGTGCGAGTGTCGGTGACGCTCATCACAGACCGCTCGGCCTGCCCCACGTAGGATGCGAGCGGTCGTTCAGGTCGTTTTACTTCGTAATTCGTCTGCGGTCGGCAGGCATTTCTACCCGAGAACAGGAGGCTCCAAGTGAGACTCAAGAAAATAATCAACGCCATGCTCATCCTGGGAGCAGCGTTGGCAGTTGTGGTGTGGCTAATCGGAGCGCGCAGTTCGCAGGCGACCACGCGCCGGGCAGTGACGGACGACAAACCCCTGCCTTCGGATTACGTCGGCACAGAAGTCTGCAAGGACTGTCACGAAGATCAATTCAAAGCCTACTCGCACACTGCGCACGCGGATCTCGCAAAAATTAGCGATTGGAAAAACAAAGTGACTGGATGCGAATCGTGTCACGGGCCGGGCAAAGCGCACGTCGAAGGCGGTGGTGACATCACCAAGATCATGTCCTTCAAGAACAAGTCTCCCAAGGAAGCTTCTGAGACTTGTTTGACGTGTCACTCTGGCAAAGAGGAGCGCAACAACTTCCGTCGCGGCGAACACTGGCGCAACGATGTCGGTTGTACCGACTGCCACTCGCCGCACGCAGGCACGGCCGGGCGCAACCTTGCGAGTTCGAATTATCACGTGACGACGCCTAATGCTGAGAAGCCGGGGTTCGCGACGACTCGCATGTTACGAGCTAACGACCCGCAACTCTGCACAGGCTGCCATAACGAGGTTAAGCCGCAGTTCAACATGCCGTTCCATCACAAGGTGTTGGAAGGCACGATGCGTTGCAGCGATTGTCACAACCCGCACGGCGGCTTTGAACTGAAACAGACGCGATTGGCGACCGGCGCCGATGCGGCTTGCATCAAGTGCCACACGGACAAACAAGGCCCGTTCACGTATGAACATGCTCCGGTGAAAACCGAGGGTTGCAGCGCGTGCCACACACCGCATGGTTCAGCCAATCCGCGGTTGCTGCGATACAGCTCAGTCAATCAGCTTTGCCTGACGTGCCATAGCGTTGCGCACGATGTGGGCGCCATTGAACCGGCCGGACCGCAGCACAACCAAAACGCGCAATACGCTAACTGCACGGCGTGTCACGTGAAGGTCCATGGCTCACGCACGAGTCCTGTGTTCTTCCGTTGATGCTCGATGGTGAATTGGCAGTAGGCCGACTGTGAAAAGGGCTCAGTCGTACGAAATAGTTCGTAAAGGATAAAAGTCATGAAAAGCAACACGATAAAGCGGTTGCGACTCGTTTCAGAAGTAGTGCTGGGCTTGTTCTTAATCGTCGGTGTCGCACCAGCGCAGACGACTTCGACTGACGACAAATCGAAAGCGAAGCCCGCGGCATCACCGGCCAAGACCGACACCGTTCCGACTTCGACGACCGCCGGTGATGACGCCGGAGATTACATCATTACGTCGACGATCGAAGTTGGGTATCGCGGCCTTGGCGTCTATGGCGATGAACGAAAATATCGAAGCGACCTGAACTACAAAGCCGGCCCACGTCTGTTCGACAGCAGTTTTCTGATGCGGGCGAAAGAAGGAAAGGGCGGCTTGTTCGATACACTACTCGTCACGGCGACTGGTTGGGGAGCTGATCCAACGAGCAGCATGCGCTTCAGCGCTGAGAAGCCTGAGTGGTACCGCTTCGAAGGAAACTATCGCCGCGCCAAGTACTATCGCTTCCTGAACAACATCGCGAATCCGAATTGGCTCTTTTCTGGTTTTCCGGTGCCGCCGAACCCAG
>JBKPPE010000178.1:0-5088 GCA_046733375.1 Acidobacteriota bacterium
GTAATCATCAGCGTGAAGAGCTTTGCCGGGATCTTTTTTACTTCACGGTAAAAGACGTAGAGCAGGGCAATCGCAATCACCCCCAGCAGTACGCGGACGTAAGGTGATTGGAAAGAGTGGGCGAGATTGGATTCGATCAGCAGCATTCGGATTGAATCCGCAGATTACGCAGATTACAGAGATTGGAAAAACTGAAAAGCGCCCAACGTGCTGAAAAAAGCAGCTGGAGTGTTTTCAACGGACAGAAGATTACTACTTATCTGTGTAATCTGCGTAATCTGCGGATGTAACTTCACAACTCTTGACAACTTTTTACTTGACCTTGACACGCTGCCCGGAGGCTCGTCTTATACTGTGCGCGATTTCGTCGGAGGTCCCGACATGAAGAAGAGAATATTGATGGGTGGTTTCAATCGCTTTCGACTCATTCTGACGCTGGGGTTGGCGGTTCTTTTGCCGGCCGCCGCGCTCATCGTGCTGAATTTCTATCAGTTGCGATCGTTCCAGCGCGACAAAATACTTGAGGCAGCGATTCATCGCGATTTTCAGGAGGTGCTGGCCATCTCTGAAAAGAAGATGAACAAGAAGATCTACGCGAAGGTCGATGAAGTACGCGAAGCGTTCCCCTCGCCGGATCTTGGCGCCGACGAAAAAGAAGAAAAGTTAAATGAGATTCTTTCGCAGAATCCCGTCTTGACACACGCTTTTCTGTTCGACGAAGAGGGTCACGTGTTTCAAACGCAGTCTTCACAAGAGAGCGACAAGTACGTTCGGGAAGAACACGATCGTTTGGAAGAGTCGTATCGCACCTGGTTTAGCAGCAAAGAAGAAACCAAGGGCATGGTCGAAATGATGCAAAAGAAGGCGCAGCATATCGCCTTTAACGGTAGCCAGACAAAGCGGGCTGACGGCACAGGCTATTTGTTGACAGCATTTTTCGTACTGCCCAACCTCCCAGGCGATCGAATGGTCATCGGCGGGGTCGCGTTCGATCCGTGTTACATGAAGAGCAGTTTCTTTCCGACAATGCTTAACGAGTCGGTGAAAGACAAATCTGGTGAGCAAAGTGGCAATAGTATTGCGATGATTGTCTATCGCTTAGACCCGGACATGCGCGAGGTAAGACCGCTGGCCGCGACCGCAGGCTGGGGCGATGGAAAGCCGGAAGTAAGTCGGAAATTCGAAGATGTGTTCGGCGGGTTGTCCTTAGGCATCAAGTTTCAGGGTACAAGTGTGCAGCAGCTCGGCGAATCGTGGATGCATCGGAATTTCGTAATCCTCGGAATCTTATCGGCTCTAATCATCATCGGTCTTATGTTGACGAAGCATGTCGTCAGCAAAGAGGTGGCATTGGCGAGATTGAAGTCAGATTTCGTCTCGAATGTCTCACATGAATTGCGCACGCCGCTGGCCTTGATTCGTTTGTACGCGGAAACGCTCGAGCTCGGCCGCATCACGACGAAGGAAAAGAAACATGAGTATTACAAAATCATTCGCAAAGAGAGTGAGCGGCTGACCGGGCTCATCAACAACATTCTCGACTTTTCGCGGATCGAAGCGGGGCACAAGGAATATGAGTTTCGCGAGACCGACATCGCCGTGCTGGTGCGAAACACTCTCGATTCCTATCGCTATCAGATCGAGCAGCAGGGCTTCACTTTGAAAGAAGAAATCGACGAGACCTTGCCGAGCGTATGCGTCGATCGCGAGGCAATTGCGCGCGCCTTGCTCAATCTAATGAATAACGCGTTGAAGTATTCGCCCAACGAAAAGTATCTGCGGGTAAAGCTTTATCGCGAGAACGGATCCGTAAAACTCGAGATCGAAGACCACGGCATTGGCATTACCAGTCGCGAGCAAACAAAAATCTTCGAGAAGTTCTATCGCACCGGCGATCCACTCGTGCACAACACGAAAGGTAGCGGTCTCGGCTTGTCGCTCGTGCGGCACATTAGCGATGCGCACGGGGGCAGTATTAATGTCGACAGCACGCCCGGCCAGGGCAGTAGGTTCACGCTGACGTTGCCATTGAACGGCAAGACGCGCCTGGCACCGGCGCACGGCTAAAGCGCGCAAAAGCATTTGGCAGAGGAGCCAACCTGTATGAGCAGCAAACTGAACGAGAACGCGAAATCGAACGGCCACGGAGCGGTTGCCGATGTCGCCAGCGAGAAACGGCCGCGCATTCTGATCGTAGAAGACGAGCCGGCGATGGTAGCCGGATTGCGCGACAACTTTGAATACGAAGGCTACGAAGTGATCAGCGCCGGCGATGGCGCGGAAGGTCTGGAGCGCGCGCTGGCTGATAATCCGGATTTGATTGTGCTCGACGTGATGATGCCGCGGATGAGCGGCTTGGAGGTTTGCAAGCAGCTCAAGTCTCAGAAACCGTCGTTGCCGATCATCATGCTGACGGCTCGTGGTCAGGAAGTCGACAAAGTTGTCGGTCTCGAATTAGGTGCTGACGATTACGTTACCAAGCCGTTTTCGATCCGCGAGCTGATGGCGCGCGTCAAAGCTGTCTTGCGACGCGCCGCGCCGCATTCAGCGCCGCCAGAGGTTTACAAGTTCAGTGACGTCGAAGTGAACATTCGGCACAACGAAGTGCTGCGCAACGGCTCGCGCGTGGAACTCTCGGCAAAGGAGTTTGCGTTGCTGGCGTATTTCATCGCGCATCCGGCCGAGACGTTGTCGCGCGATCGTCTGCTCGATGCAGTGTGGGGTTACGAAAATTATCCAAACACGCGCACGGTTGATACGCACATTGTTCACCTGCGGCAGAAGTTGGAACCAAATCCCGAGGAGCCGCGTTTCATTCTTACAGTGCACGGTACCGGTTATAAGTTTGTCGGTTAGTTGTAGTCCGAACCGCCTGCGGTAGCGGGCGGTTGAAGTGACAGGAAAAACGACTTCGCCCCACTATTCAACCACCCGCTACCGCAGGTGGTTCTGACAAGGTGAGTCATGTCGCAATCATTCAATACAGCAGTAGCACCGAGAAAAGCGCTCGACGCGCGGCCGTACACCCGACGGCGGCCGGCGCGCAAAGTTGCGCGGCAAGAACTGGAAACGAAGCTGGCCGAGCTGCAAAAAGATTACGCGGAACTGCACACTTCAATTTTCGAAGCGGCGCAAGTTCATCGGCGGCTTTGTGCCCCGCGGCATCTCCGCTTTGGCGACTTCGACATCGCGAACGAAATCTTCGCCGTGCGACAGTTGCCGGGCGATTTCTTCAGCGTCGAAGAAATTGGTAAGGATGTTGTTTTCGCGCTGGGCGATGTCAGCGGCAAAGGCCTCGCGGCCGGAATGTG
This sequence comes from Acidobacteriota bacterium, assembly GCA_046733375.1. Taxonomy (GTDB): domain Bacteria; phylum Acidobacteriota; class Blastocatellia; order Pyrinomonadales; family Pyrinomonadaceae; genus UBA11740. The sequence continues at coordinate 3,312 of JBKPPE010000178.1, forward strand.
GACGCCGCACCTGGTAGGACTGGTCCGGGCGCACACCACTGCGGACGCAACCCCCGAGTCGATTGTCGCAAATGTCAATTACGCTGTCTGTCGCGCCTCGTCACTGGGGCCCTTTGCGAGTTTGTTTTTGGCGAAGCTCGACACCAGGACCGGCGTCCTCAAATACTGCAGTGCCGGACACCCACCTGCATTTCTTTTGCGGGCGAATGGCGTAATGGAGATGTTAACTGATGGCGGATTGCTTCTGGGCGCGCTCGGTGAGGCTAAATATGTCGCAGGTTCGTGCAAGTTAAGCGCGGGCGACACACTCTTGATTTATTCCGACGGCATCACTGAATCGCTGAATAGTCTTGCTCAAGAGTTCGGTTACGAGCGGCTTGAGCGTTATTTGCGCAGTTGCCACAGAGGCTCCGCCGATTCAATCTTGTTCTCCGTGCTCGGCGCCGTGCAGGATTTCGCCGCCACGCGCCCCCTCGTGGATGACATGTCTCTCGCGGTAGTGCGGAGGAATTAGAAGGCAGAGGGCAGTAAGCAGAAGGCAGAAGGCAAAAGGCAGAAAGCAACTGTTTTCTGTCTTTTGCTTTCTGCTTTCTGCCTTCTGCTTTCCGCGCCGGATTGGCGTAAAATGGCGGCACTCCGCCAACTGAGTGAGCCAGCACCGGGAGAACTGACATGAGCGATCCACACCAATCCGAAGCGACCACTGAACAATTGGTAATGACCGATGAAATGCGCGAAGCTTTGCGCGGCGCGCATGTCACCGATGAAGAGGCCTTCAGCGTCGGCCAACAACAGGTTGAAGCCATGATCGCGGCAAAGAAACCGCTCGGCAAAATTCTCGATACGCTGGTGTGGATGATTGAAGCGCAGTCGCCGGGAATGTTCTGCTCGGTGCTCGTGCTCAGTCCCGACGGCAATCACATCGAGCACGCCGCCGCACCTAGTTTGCCACCCGCCTACGTTCAAGCAGTGAATGGGCAGCCGATCGGACCAAAGCACGGCTCGTGTGGCACCGCGATGTATCGCGGCGAACGCGTGATTGTCACCGACATTCTGACCGATCCGCTCTGGGACGATTATCGCGATCTGACAAAGGGAACAGGTCTCCGCGCGTGTTGGTCTACGCCAATCATGTCGCGACACGGCAAAGTTCTTGGATCGTTCGCGATGTATTACCTTCAGCCGCAGGCGCCGACGGGCGAAGAGGCGCAACTGACTGAGACGGCTACGCGGTTGGCCGCAAAAGCCATCGAGAATCAGCGTGCGAACGCAGGCTAACGTACTGCGTGCGTACTACTCCGCGGGCCACTTCAACACTTCGTCAATCGAAGCCACTGCAATCGGATGATAGGTCGGTCTTGCGCGACGGTAAATTGCGAGCGCGCGCGCTTTTCCCTCAGGCGTTTTCGCCAATTCCTGGTAAAGCGGCCGGATAAATTTCCGCCGGCCAACCGACAAAAGGAATTCTTCCAAACGCGGGTACGCCGGTTCGTAGCGATTCCGAATCGACATCAGCAACCATTGAAAGGCGATCTCCGCATTTCCCGAACGCGTTAAGTGAAAAGAGCGATCGAGTTCGCCCATCAACTTTACTTTTTCAGTCTCGCTTAGTTGTGTCTGCGATGCGGGCGAGGCGCCCGCGCTCCCACTCGGAGGTTCGAAAGAATCCTGCACGAACTTCAGGAATTGCAGCCACTCCTGCGTCGTCCATTTTGCGGTTGAGATTCTGGTTGCCGGGACCTCTCGACTCAACCACCGTTGGGCCTGCCGTTCAACC
>JBKPPE010000179.1:0-5701 GCA_046733375.1 Acidobacteriota bacterium
GATGACCGCAGCGATCGAGAAAGCCGGCGGATTCCAACAGCCACTGCACCTTAACTTCCGCAGTCAAGAACCGCTGATCGACACGTTGAATTTCATCTTTGGCAAGATCTTTCGAGTGGCCGCTGACGTTGCAGCCGAAGAATTGGGACAGCTTGGCTATGTCGAACATGAACCCAGCGCCGCAGAACGTGTGGCGCGCGACAGTCCGCCGTTGGTTGAATTTTTGCTGAGTGTCGTGCCCGACAAGAGCGCGGATTCTGACGACGAAGAGGAAACAAGATTCGAAAACCGCGACGTGCGCCAGCGTGATGCCGCGCAGTTGGTTGAAAGAATCGAGGAACTGGTTAGTGGCACAAACTTCAGTTTGTGTGAGAACGGAAACACAGACTTAAGTCTGGGCCACTTCAGTTACGGCCAAATCGCTGTTCTGTTTCGCGCACTCACCGGCGTGGGAGTCTACGAGAGTGCTCTGCGTCGCGCCGGAATTCCTTATCTCACGGTGCAAGGCAAAGGCTTCTATCAGCGTGAAGAGGTAACCGATCTGATTCAGTTGCTCCGTTTCCTCGACAATTCGACAGACGAGATTGCTCTGGCTGCCGTCCTGCGTTCGCCACTCTGCGGAATTTCTGATAACGCGTTGTTCGCATTGCGGTCGGCGCCTTTCATCGGCGAGCCGGCTGACGGAAAGAAGCTGCCGCGGCGCAATCTTTGGCAGGCAGTGCGAAAGCATCGCGAGATCCAGTTCATCGATGAGGAAGAACACGTTGAACTCGATCGCGTTGCCACGTTTCTGCGCGAGATGTTGGACCGCAGGAATCGTTACACGATTGCAGACTTGCTTCGCTACGCCGTTTCTGCCACGGACTTTATGGCCGTGATTGCCGCGAATTATGACGGCGCGCATCGCATTTCAAATGTCGAAAAACTCTTCCGTTTGGCTGAGGCTTTCGAAAAGTCAGGCCAATTAATCCGTGACTTTGTTCACTACGTGGAAAAGTTTGAGGAGGCCGGCGGCCGCGAAACTGAAGGACAAATCGACAAGACGGCGAACGTCGTGCGGCTAATGACGATTCATCAGGCAAAGGGGCTGGAATTTCCGGTCGTCATTATTCCTGATGTCCACCGCTACAAATCATCGGATCGTGACAACTCACTTTTTGTTCTCGATCGGTACCGGGGATTCAGTGTCGCGGTGCCCGATGGTCGCGGCACGGTTGTGCGCGGCGCAGCATTTAGACACTTGCGCGAGCGCAGTCAGCGGCGCGAGCAGTTTGAAAGCATGCGTTTGCTGTACGTCGCGGCCACGCGCGCCGAAGATCGTCTGATCTTCTCTGGCGCCACGACGCAGAACGATCTGAAAAATCTGCAAACGACTACGCGCGATCAATGGCTCGCTTGGTTGTGGCAGGCGCTGAACTTGGACGAACATCCGCAAACGGGCGTGTTGGAGTTGGGTGGCGGCGCCCTGGTGGATCTGCGTGTGACTCGAGAGCCTGGTAATCCTGAGGTGACGGCGGTGGCAGGTTCGGAAGTCGCGGGATCAGCGATCGACACATCGCAGCCGCTAGAAAAGATTTTTCCGTTGCTCCGACCTGTGAAAGTCGAGCGGGGCTCAACTCTGCGCCGATTTACGGTGACCCAACTTCTCAATTTTCAGCGCTGCGCACGGCAATATTACTTCGAGCGTTTGTTGCGCGCGCCCGGCGCTGAGGAGTTGTCGGTATGGAACGATGCGGAAGCTCCCGAGCCACCGGCAAATCTGACGGCGACATTGAAGGGTGCGGTCATCCATCGTTTCTGCGAAACCTTTCACGAGGGTGACAATGCCGAGAGTCGCCTGCGTGAAAGTTTCGAGCACGTGCGTTCGATTCGTCTTGCGCAATTGGCTGGGAGGCCCTTGCAGGTCAATGCCGAGGTCGCGGTGTCTGATCTGCTGCCGTTGGCGCAGAATTATTTGACGAGTGACGTTTTCCGGCGCGTGCAATCAGTGGCACCGACTTCAGTCGGTGAAATGACCGATGAAATTCACAGACTAAAGTCTGTGCCACCATCCAGCCCCGGCTTGTGGAGTGAATTACGCTTTCGTCTGCGACGGCCGCTGGGTACGCTCACCGGAACGATTGACAAGCTCTTGATCACGCCGGCCGCGGAAGGGATCGACGTTGAGATCATCGATTTCAAAACGAATCGATTTCCACGACTTGCAGCTTCCCCCTCTGCGCGAGCGCAGAGCGATTTAGGAGCAGAGGTTGTCGCCGCGCTTAACCTCACCCCTCAGCCCTCCCCACGGGCGGGGCGGGGAAGCCGCGCTATGGTTGCCGCCACCAGCCAGGGATCGTTCGACTTTGAATCGGCGGTAGAACAAGACTTTGTCGCGGTCCCAGCCGAAGAACCTCTCGACTCGCAAATCGAAAACGCGGCGCACGATTACCGTCTGCAAATGCAGGCGTACGCTCTCGCCTTTCGCGAATTGCTGCCGCGCGATGTGCGCATTAACTCTCTGCGTGTGACGCTGCACTTCATCCAGCCGAACGTCGAAAAGACTCTGGCGGCGGAACTCCTCGGCGAAGAAGCTTGCGCTCGCGCCGTAGATAACGCGATGTCGGAACTGGTATCGCTTGACGGCACGATTGCAGCTGAAGATTTTCCGGCGCTAACTAACTTGCACTGCCGGACGTGCAGCTTCCTCGACTTCTGTTCAGCCGGACAGGAGTGGGTGAGGTTACACACTCGCCAATTCATCAGTCTTCGCGTATAAAGCTTCGCGCGGAGGTCCTTCTTGATGGTTAAGATCAGGTCACTCGACAACCAACTGTTCGACGCGTACCTCGCTCTGCCGGCGAGTGGTTATGGCCCGGGCGTCGTCGTCTTGCAGGAGATCTTTGGCGTCAATGACTACATGCGACAGGTGTGTGATTGGTACGCGGCGCATGGATTTGTCGCCATCTGCCCCGATCTGTTTTGGCGACAAGAGCCGGGAATTGAGTTGACCGATCAAACGGAAGCGGAATGGCAGAAAGCCTTTCAGCTTTATCAGGGTTTGGACGTCGTCAAAGCGGTCGAAGATTCTGCGGCGGCCGTTGAGTTCTTGCGCACGCACCCCGCCTGCACTGGACGCGTGGGCGCCGTTGGTTTTTGTTTAGGCGGAAATCTCGCGTGGCTGCTTTCGGTCCGATTCCCGGGGCCCCCGCGCGGGCAGCCCGCGCGGGGTGGTAGTCCGGATTGCGCAGTGGGTTATTACGGTGTCGGCATTGAAAATACTTTGCATGACGCAAGCGGACTCTCGTGCCCTCTGATGCTGCACATCGCCGGTAAAGATCAATATTGCCCACCTGAAGCTCAACAGCAGATTCACGCCACGCTAGATTCCAATTCACTCGTGACGATTCACGAATATCCCGAGCAGGATCATGCATTCGGACGTCCGGGCGGCGCGCACTATGATGCGCGCGCAGCGGAACTCGCGAACCTGCGTACTTTGGAATTCTTCGTTCGTAATTTGGCTGGCGAAGGTTTTGCAAATGCCCAGAAAAGTCTTTCCGCCAAGTGGGACGAACATGTGAAGTACGAGTTCGCGACGCGGGACACAGAAGATACATTGAAGACGATGGTGCCGGACGCTTACGTCAATCATGTGCCGGTCATGACGGGCGGCGTCGGGCATGACGAACTGCGCGATTTCTATTCGCAACGATTCATTCCACAGATGCCGCCGGACACTTCGATGACGCCGGTTTCGCGCACGATTGGAGTAGATCGCGTCGTTGACGAAATGGTTTTTGAATTCACGCACACGATCAAGATGGACTGGATGCTGCCGGGCGTCGCACCGACTAACAAGCATGTGAAAGTGCCGCTCATCGTCGTCGTCCATTTTCGCAACGGCAAGCTGGCACATGAGCACATCTACTGGGATCAGGCGTCGGTGCTGGCGCAGCTTGGATTGATCGACGCGAAGACGTTGCCCGTGGCTGGAGTCGAAACAGCCGAGAAGGTTCTGAATCCGAAACGGCCCGCGAATGAATTGATGAAACGTGGTTGACGAGTCAGTACCATCCGCGTGAGCGGATGGGTTAAGGATGGACGTTGGCTGGAAGAGGTCGCCCTGATCATCCGCTAACGCGGATGGTACTGACTTCATAGCCACCGACTGAGCTTTAATGACGTCTCAAACACATTCACCTGACGTCGTCTCGCGGCTGCGCCGCGACCTGGGCACAATTGAGTCCTACGCTTCGCTCATCGGAATTCTCATTGGCGCCGGCATCTTCAAAGTTACGAGCGATGCCTGGCGTCTGACCGGTCCGAGCGTGATTCTTGGTTATGCGGTGCTCATGCCGGCGATCGTGGCGACCTCGATTCCTTATGCGGCGTTTATCTCGACTTCGCTCGGGAAGGAACCGGGCGGCGAGTATCTCCACCTTTCGCGCACTTTTGGTGGATACAAAATCGCCTACATCGGCGCTTGGCTGAAAATTGTCGCCTACATCGGAGCGGGCGCATATCTCGCCAGCGCGTTGGCCGATTACATCATCGAACTCAGCGGTCGACGCATCAGCGGTGAGTTTGCGCACCAGGCATTGGCGGTCGGCAGTCTCCTCTTCTTTTATGCCGTGCACGTTGTCGGGGTGCGCTGGTTTGGGAGATTGCAAGTGGCGATGTGCGCTTTGCTGGGCGTCTCAATTTTTGTTTTAGTCATTCCCGGAATATTCGCAATTCACACGGCGAACTACTCGCCCTTCATCACGCATGGCGCAAAAGGCTTTGCCTTGAGTCTCGCGCCGATCTTTTTCTCTTATGCCGGCTTCGAATCGCTGGCTCAGACTGCGGGGGAAACTAAAGACAGCACGCGGCGTCTACCGTGGGTGTTTTTGAAAGGCGTTACCGCGACGGCGCTGATTTTCATTGCCATGTCGGCGGTCGCGTTCGGGGTGTTGCCGGGCCCGCGTTTGGGAGCGAGCGCGGCGCCGATGACGGAAGTCGCGGCAGTCTACTTGCCGTGGGGCGCGGCTGTCGTCGTGACGTTGGGCGCGATCATGGCGATCACTACGTCGTTGAATCCGACGCTAATCGTGCCTTCGCGGCTGGCGCTCATTTTTGTCGAAGATGGTCTCGCGCCGAATTGGCTCGGCTTTGTTAGTCGACGCACAGCGACGCCGATTGTGTCTTTGACGCTAAATCTGATCGCGTGCCTGGTGCTGGTTGTCAGCAAGCAGTTATCACTGGCGCTGAACATCGCGGTGTTCGCGCTTGTCTTGCTTTATTGTCTGCACAGTCTCGCCTTTCTGATTCTTCCGCGATCGAATCCAAAGCTCTATGCCGAGATTGGCATCAATCTGCCGCGCCGGTTAATGATCGCCGCCGCCTTGTTGTCGGTTTTGTCCATGGGTGTCTTGATAGCGGTGCAAGTGATGCAGGACGTGCAAACCTTGATGACGCAGAGTCTGCGCGAACGAATCGCGCAGAAGGCACTCACCAGTTTGGAACTCGCCGTGCTTTGGTCAACCTTGGCGGCGCTGCTTTACCTTTTCAGCAAGTGGATGAGTGGACGTGCGCGTCAACGCGCGAGTGAATCGCAATGAACATCGAAGGACGAAGCGTGCTGGTAACAGGCGCAAGTCGCGGCCTGGGGCGAGCGCTTTCGCTTGCTTTTGTCGATACAGGCGCGCGTCAGGGATTTGCCGGCGTGCGTAATGTGTCA
>JBKPPE010000180.1:0-3359 GCA_046733375.1 Acidobacteriota bacterium
GTGACCGTAGCGCGTGGTCAGGCCTGCCCCGTGATCGAGATAGACAACGTTGCCGTAACCGCGTTGCCGGCCGGCGATGACAACGCGACCACTCGCCGCCACTTCGACGGGCGTTCCGTATGCCGCGTCAATGTCCTGTCCTTCGTGATATTCCCACCCGCGACCGGTGAACGGATTGCGACGACCCCCCATACCGCCTTCGAGCGCGCCCATCACCGGCCAAATCGACGGAATCGTCACATGACCACGAACCATGTCTTGATAAATCCACATCTGGCGTTCCAATTTAGCAGTCTTTGACTCGATTGCGGCCAAAGCTGCCATGCTATCGACCGGATGCGCCGGACCGCCCTGACCACGCGGTGCGGGTTGTTCGGGTTGCGCGGAGATGCCAGCCTCCTCAGCCAACTTTCGCGACGTGTCTTCCACCGCGTTCACGCGATTGTTCAGTTGCTGAAGCTCTTGTTGCTGCTTCTCGTTCTGTGCGCGCAATCGTGCGTTCTCGCGTTCAATGCGTAGGTGCGCAGCCTGCTGGGTCAGTCCATAAAAACCGTACAGCAATGCCACACCGATCACGACGAGAGCCACTGCCAGGGCGCGAAGCCAGCGTTTATGAACGCAAACTCGACGAATATGTGCTCGGGAACGGGAAGTACGGGCGACTATAAAAGCGTAGAAACGGTCGTCTCTAGTCATTCATTCTGCTCCTGTCGAGCGCCAAGCCGTTTGCAAATCGGGGCCGCTTGGCGACCGCTGAAGTAACAGACGCCGACGAGGGCGACTGAAAAACCTAAATTTTGCGAGGCCTTAAAATTAAGAACCCTGCCGAAGAATCGAACCCTGCTTGAGACTGGCTGCCGATGTGCGCTTGCTGAATCGCCGGGTAGACGTGACTCTTAGATTCAGCTCACGGATCCTGGATGCTGCCAGAGCGCGAAACCGTATCATACGAGGGAGGCGAAGGCAAACCGAGAGAGGCAGGAGTGCGAAGACTGTCAGCCTCGAAACCCGAGAATTATTCGAAGAGTTGAAGGCTTAGACCAAAAGAGCAGCCAAAGTTTGACTGCTCGTTTCGGCTCTTTCTGATTTCGAGTGTTATCGGGGTGATGGTGTCGGCGTTGGCTCCATCGGTGTTGGCGATGGCGTTGGAGTTTGCGCCGGTGTTCCTTCGGGCGTCGGGGCGGGTGAAGGAGTGCCTGCCGGCGAGGGTCGGGCACGACGGGGCGATGGTGTTGGGGAAGCAGTTTCGGTCGGGGTCGGAGATGGACTCTCAGATGGGGTGGCTTCAGGTGACGGCGTTCCTGTCGGTTCAGCTGGCGAGGGTGGAGCAGGAGTCGGCGATGGATGTGGTTTCACGTCTTTGCATGCGGCTTTGCACGCGGCAAACGCGGTGCTGCATGCCGCTTGGTTTGCATTTAGCGGTTTGCGACAAGCCTGGTACTGCACTTCGCAGTCTTTCTGACATTTAGCGCGGTCACTTTCCTGACCAGCCCAGCTGGTTGTGCTGAGCAGAACCGCACTGAGGATCAGACAAAGTCCGAGGGCTAGGGACAATTTGGATTGCTTTGCCACTGCGTTAACCTCCTTTGCTCAATTGCGCAATTAGATACGCGGGGGCCCGCGTCAGGGGTGGCGACTCACGAGGTGCTTATATTTTACACAACGGTGCTCGCTCGATGAGCTGTAGCGCGCAAAAACAACGGATTGGGTTGGAATTGTGAGGAGGTTGTTAAACTTCGGCCTTGTGCTTCTTATGATCGCGGTAGATCGCGTAAGCGATCGTAACCAGAACGACTACAAAGACAACGATGATCGCCAGCTTGATGATCGCAACGAGCAGTCCGACCGCGAAGATCAACTGCTTGAGAAGCGCCACGATCAAAAGGATGAGTCCAATGATTGCGCCGCCACGAGATATTGCTGAAATGAATCCGAGCATGGGGTCAGTAAGCAGTGAGCAGCGGGCAGTTAACAGTAACAGTCAAATTCAGGATACCCTTGCCAAAGCTCTCATCTATTTCAATGTTGCCTAAACCAAAACCTAAAAACCTATTTCAACCTGGCTGAACCAATCTGTCGCTGCTGCAGACGTGTGGGAAAGTCTCCCCCGTCATAAGCCGAGCGCGCAAACTGACTGGTTACGACGACTGACGGCGGTGGATTGCTCACGTCGAACAAACGAAGTTCCTCGCGACGACGGTGCCGTTTCAAATAGTCGTACAAAATGTAAGCGCCGAGAACGACGAGGGCGACTGGCAAGGCGCGTTTCACCGGAAACTGAAATCCCAAAACGGTATGTGCCAGAAAAATCCCGCCCAGTGCGAACAACGTAATTCCCCACGCTAGCGGATTGCCATACAACTGTCGCGTGATTGCGTCCTCTTCCGCGTCGGGAGCCAGCCCAGCGCGAGTTAACTGCGCCGTACGACAAGCATCGACGGCCGCGAAGAGCCACGTCCCGGCCACGCCCAGCACAAAAAATGCGACGCCATCCGTTACTACCGCCATCTGGAAAAAGCTCGCGAAGATCGCGAAGTGAACAATTGCTTTGGATGTCTGGCCGTTGTAAGCAGCGCCCAGTCCGGGAACAAAGAGCGAAAGAAAGGTAGCGATGAAGGGCGAGGTCTTCCGACGAATGACTTGTTGTCCCGTCGGCTGCGATTGGCGCACGCGCAACGCATCGACGCCGGCGACAATGCAGTCCTGACAGAACGCGAATCCGCGAATGCGATGATCGCACGCTTGGCACAAAGGCCGCGCGCAGTTGCTGCATTGCGTCATCGCGGGACTCTTCGGGTGGTAATTACAAGTCATCAGTTCGTTATGCCGTCGCGTTTGTCTTACGTCGAAAAGCTGTCGAACGTTCAGCGCTTTTTCGAGTCATCTTTACTTTGCGAGTCGCTGCCTTGCGAGCGCGGCGCCGCGCCGTTTTGATTTGAGCTATTCTGGTTTTGGTTCGCATTGTTGTTCTGGCTGTCTTCGCCGCCGACCAGTTTGTTCATGCTGCCGGCAAATTGCTTGACACCTTTCTCTGATCCTTTCGTTGCACTGTCAGCGGTGCGCTCGGCCAGTTGCAGACTGGCGCGATAGATTCCGCTTACCGAACCATCGGTCGAAACCGTGTTCGTCAGCACAAAGACGGAAACCAGCAACATTGTTGCGACTGAAGCGAGTTGGGGCGATACGATGGGATCCAGCGCGCCGCGCAGCCATTCCACACTTCGCGATGACCACGGCGCACGTATTTGCTGCGGCAGCACGTTTCCAATGGTCTCTTGCAGAATTCGCGCTTCCAGACCGGCGGGGACGGGAAGTTCATCCTGCGCATACGTGTAAACCGCGCCGATGCTGCGCACAAC
>JBKPPE010000181.1:0-3502 GCA_046733375.1 Acidobacteriota bacterium
TGCGAGAGGCCCGTCACCTGGTCGGTCTCTTCTTCGTACGTTACGCCTTCCTTCAGGTCCTGGAACTTCACCGTGCCGCCGACTTCCGTCAGGATGGCGAAAGTGAAGGGGTCCCACGTTGCGAGCAGCTGATCTTCGGCGACCTGCGCGCCGTCTTCGACCAGAATGTGCGCGCCGTAGACAATCTGATAGCGCGCCACTTCGCGACCACGCTCGTCGATGATTGTCAGAGCACCGTTTCGGTTCATCGCGACGCGCTCGCCCTTGCGCGTTTTTACAGTTTGCAGCTCGATGTATTTGATCTTGCCTTCGACGCGAGCTTCGTGCTTCGAAGACTCTTCCAGGCGCGCCGTGCCACCGATGTGGAACGTACGCATCGTGAGCTGCGTGCCGGGCTCGCCGATGGACTGGGCCGCAATCACGCCGACCGCTTCGCCAATGTCGACCGGACGACCCGTGGCCAGGTTGCGGCCATAACACTTGATGCAGCAGCCACGCCGCGATTCGCAGGTCAAGACCGAACGAATGCGCACCCGCTGCACGCCGGAGCGTTGAATTTCGGCAGCGAGGTCTTCGTCGATTTCCTGATTACCTTCGACGATGGCGTTGCCTTCAACCGGATCGATCACATCCTCGAGCGCGGTGCGGCCGACGATGCGATCGCGCAAGCTTTCAATCTCTTCGCCGCCTTCAATAATCGCGCTGGCGGAAATTCCCTTGAGAGTGCCACAGTCTGGTTCGCTGATGATTACATCCTGCGCCACGTCCACCAGACGCCGCGTCAGGTAACCCGAGTCGGCCGTCTTCAGCGCCGTGTCCGCTAAACCTTTGCGCGCGCCGTGCGTCGAAATGAAGTACTGCAACACGTTGAGGCCTTCACGGAAGTTGGATTGGATCGGCGTCTCGATAATTTCGCCCGAGGGCCGCGCCATCAGTCCGCGCATGCCGGCGAGCTGCCGAATCTGCTGCGCCGAGCCGCGCGCGCCCGAATCCGACATGATCAGGATCGGATTCATTTCGTTCGACGCCTTCTCGCGATCGTCCATCGCCTTGAACATTTCCTTTGCGACCTTGTCGGTCGCTTCCGACCAAATCGCGATGACTTTGTTGTAACGCTCGCCGTTGGTAATCACACCGTCGCGATACTGCTGCTCGACCGTGATCACGTCCTTCTCGGCTTTGCCGACAATTTCGGGCTTGGAAGGCGGTGTCACCAGGTCGTCGATTCCGATCGAAACGCCGGCCTTCGTCGCATAGAGGAACCCAAGGTTCTTCAGATCGTCGAGCATCTTCACGGTCATCTCGTGACCGAGACGAATGTGCGAATAGTTAACGAGCGACTGCAGACCCTTTTTCCGCAGCGTGCCGTTGATGTAGGGCAAGCCCGACGGAATCGCGTCGTTGAAAATCACACGGCCGACGGTCGTGTTGATGACGCGCTTCACGTCTTCCTGCAGCGTGCCCCGCAGAATGTCCTGGTTGTCGTGTTCCTGTGTGAGATCAATCAAGTCGCCGATCACACGAAGTTTGATGGGCGTCTGCGTCGTGACTTCCTTTGCGTCGAGCGCCAGGAAAACTTCCTCCTGGGAAGCGAACACACGACCTTCGCCTTTCGCGCCTTCCTTCTCGCGCGTCAGGTAATAAATGCCGAGCACAATGTCCTGAGACGGCACCGCGATTGGCTGGCCGCTCGCCGGGCTGAGGATGTTGTTCGAAGAGAGCATCAATACGGCCGCTTCGATCTGCGCTTCGGGCGAAAGCGGAATGTGGACGGCCATTTGGTCGCCGTCAAAGTCCGCGTTGAAAGCCGTACAGACGAGCGGATGAATCTTGATCGCTTTGCCTTCGACAAGCACCGGCTCGAACGCCTGGATGCCGAGGCGGTGCAGTGTGGGCGCGCGGTTCAGAAGCACTGGATGTTCGCGAATGACTTCTTCGAGGATGTCCCAAACCACAGGTTCCTGACGTTCGACCATTTCGCGCGCCTGCTTAATGGTCGCAGCGTGCTGCTGCTTCTCGAGCTGGTTGTAGATGAACGGCTTGAACAGTTCGAGAGCCATCTTCTTCGGCAAGCCGCACTGATGCAGTTTCAACTCTGGGCCGACCACAATAACTGATCGCCCTGAGTAGTCGACGCGTTTCCCCAACAGGTTCTGACGAAAACGTCCCTGCTTGCCTTTCAAAGTCCCTGATAGAGATTTGAGTGGCCGGTTGTTCACGCCGCGCAGCACACGGCCGCGACGACCATTGTCGAACAGAGCATCGACGGCTTCCTGCAGCATGCGCTTTTCGTTGCGCACGATGACTTCCGGCGCGCGCAGCTCCATCAGCTTCTTCAGACGGTTGTTGCGGTTGATGACGCGACGATACAGATCGTTGAGATCGGATGTCGCGAACCGTCCGCCATCGAGCGGCACCAGCGGACGCAGCTCAGGCGGAATGACCGGAATGACATCGAGGATCATCCAGTCCGGATGATTGCCCGACTTCAAAAATGAAGTGGCCACCTTGAGGCGCTTGGAAAACTTCAGCTTCTTCTGCTGCGAAGTCTCTTCGCGCATGCGACGACGCAATTCGACAGCGAGTTCGTCGACGTTAACGGTGGCCAGCAATTCCTTGATCGCTTCGGCGCCCATCTTCGCGAGGAACTGGCCGGGATAGTCACGCGTCAACTCGCGATAACGTTCGTCGGTCAGCAGCTCGCGCTCTTTCAATTCCTTCACGTCACCGGGATCGATGACGATGTAGGACTCGAAGTAAAGAACTTTCTCAAGCTCGCGCAACGGAATGTCGAGCAGGTGCCCAATGCGCGACGGCAGTCCCTTGAAGAACCACACGTGCGAGCACGGGCTGGCGAGATCGATGTGGCCGAGCCGTTCGCGGCGCACCTTCGCCTGCGTGACTTCGACGCCGCACTTGTCGCAGATCACGCCGCGGTGTTTCATGCGCTTGTACTTGCCGCAGAGACACTCCCAATCCGCGACCGGGCCGAAGATGCGCGCGCAGAAGAGTCCGTCGCGCTCCGGCTTGAATGTGCGGTAGTTGATCGTCTCAGGCTTGGTTACTTCACCGTGTGACCACTGACGGATCTTGTCCGGTGAAGCGAGCGAGATGCGAATCGCCTCGAAGTCAGGCGCGAGTTGCGTTTTCTCTTGATGAAATCGAAACATCTTTTCTCCGTTTTGTTCTGTCACCGACCGTTTAGCGGCGGGCCACCGCCCGCCGGTCGGGCAGTAGCCCGACTCTAAACAATCCACGGGATCAAATCCCCGACGTGATCAAAGGCTCGGCAATCGTCTCGTCCGGTGTGCCGTCTTTCTTCACCAGCTCGACATCGAGGCAGAGCGACTGCAGCTCGCGCACGAGCACGTTGAAGCTTTCCGGCAAGCCCGGATCGAAATCGGCTTCGCCCTTGACGATCGCTTCGTAAATCTTTGAGCGCCCGGCAACGTCGTCGGACTTAGCCGTCAGCAACTCCTGCAGGATGTGCGCAGCGCCGTAG
>JBKPPE010000182.1:0-7279 GCA_046733375.1 Acidobacteriota bacterium
CTCTCAAGGTCAGCAAAATTGTCGCCGCAAAAACCAGCGCGCCACACGCAACGTGCGCGACCGTCACCGCAATCATCGGATTTAACGGTTGCGGACCGAAAGGCGATCTCGCGCGGGTAACGTACGCTGCGATGCCCAGCATCAACTGTATGAACAACAAACCGAGCGCAACGATTGCCGGTCGTGTCAGAAACTTATCGTCACGATGCCGCAACAGCACGGCCGAGGCAGTCAGGCCGAGCGCGAGCGTGACGATTATTGCGCCCGTAACGTGCGCCACCAGCAATCCGGTCGGCAGAAGCCGATCCCAAGTTGCCGAGTGTCGCAGCGTTGCTCCTAAGACCAGTTGAACCAGGATCAAGGCCAACGAGGCGACGCATAGCGTGCGCGGCGAAACACCGTTGTCCTCAAAGATCTTTGGTTCAGCGCTTGTCCAGCTTCGCGAGGTGAACACGGCGATGCTCACCGTCGTGAGAAAGAACAGTTGCGCCAACGTCGCATGCGCCGCCGAGACAGCTAACGGCAACAGCAACTTGACCGTCAGTCCGCCGAGCAGCCCCTGGACGATCACGAGCCCCAACGCGACCCAACCAAGTCGTTTGACCCAACGTCGCGGCTCACGAATCTGCAAATAGATCGCGAGCACAATCGTGAGCACACCGACGGTGGCGGCGATCATACGGTGGCCGTGCTCCCAAAAAACGTTGCCGACCATCTGCGGAAAAAACTTTCCGAACGACAGCGGCCAGTCAGGCACAGCCAAACCGGCATCGTGGCTCGTGACATTAGCTCCGGCAATGATGAGAAAGAACGTGGCGACTGCGACCAGCAGCGCGAAACGATGAACCCCGCGAGACATTGTCGATTGTTGATTGCCGATTTCCGATTTGCTAATGAAAGCGGTCGCTGAACTTGCAACCGCCTCCAATCGCAAATCAAAAATCTAAAATCGCAAATGCTACTTATGCAGTATCGGAAACTCGATTGCCGCCTGCATCGGCAGCGAACTCGGTTGTCCTTGCAGACCGGCGCTCGCGCCGAAGCTGAAGTCCGCCGTCGCACTTCCCTTCGCCGGCACCGTTACTTCCATAGTCTTTTCGGTGCCCGGGCCAGCTGCGCCTTCATGCCACGCAACGACTGTGTACTTGCCGGGCGGCACGTTAGAGATGGTGAACTTGCCGGCTTCATCAGTGACGGCAAAGAACGGGTGCTTCATCACACCGATGTACGCTTTCATCCACGGATGCTGATTGCATTTCACCGGAACCATGACTTCGGCCGTGTTCAGCGAATGCTTCAAAGCCGCTGCTCCGTTTGGCTGTGATTGGTTCCAATCCGGATTCTTCGCAGGCGTGAAGTGAATGTTATGCGTTGTCGGGTCGCTGTTGGTGATGTTGATTTCTTCTTTGGCGACCACGCCCAGCACGTGTGGCTTGTAGTGACAGCCGTTTTGATCAAGTGTCGCGCTCGTCGGCATGTTAGGCCAGCCGGTTAAGTCACCGATCTTCTTGTTGCCGTCGGTGAGTGTTCCGTCTTTGATGTAGACGAAAGTGTTCGCAACTTTGCCGTCCTTAACTGCCCACGTTTCCGCAGTCAAATTTGGATTCTTCGAAGCGCACTGCGCGTCCGCGGAAGTATCGATCTTCGGATTCTCCGGAGCAGTACCGGTATAAGCGATGGTTCCGCTAATCGTTCCTTCGTCGCCCTTTGACTTGTAAGCCGCTCCGGTTTCCGGTCCGGCATTCTCATTAGTCTCGGTTTTGTTGCCGCTGCACGATGAACCGAGCGAAAGCAGGCCGAGTGTGGCAATCAGTCCGAGCCACAATCCTGCGCGTTTACTCAACATAATTTGATTCCTCCAAAAAGATTGATGCTTACCTGGAATGCCACAAGCATACTCTAAAACGTGTTGTCAGAACCACTGGAGCGCCGACATCTTGTCGGCGGGTCGCGAGCATCCTTGCTCGCACCATTCACCGGCAGGATGCCGGTGGCCCGCACGCAAGGACGCGTGCGCTCCGATCACTTTCGCCGATGGTGACTCGGTCTATCTCGGCCACGCGCCTCACTGCGCCCAACTTTCTGCGTCTGCGTCTGGGCCGCAGGTTGCGCCGGCGGAGCCGGTGACGCCGCAAGTAATCGCCTTTGCTCATCCGGCGTCATCAGGAACATATAACGCACGAGCAGCCGCGCGTGGTCGTCATGATAATTCGCGACGTCCGTCGGCGGGTTCGGCAGATTGACGACCCACTTGTCGCCTTCCTTCTTAAACAGTCCGGTGGGCATCGCGGTGCCCGGACTAATCTGCGCCGGGTCCAGCAACCAACGGAACGTCCAATCCGGCTTCAAACGCTCACTCGCCAGCAGGAAGTTTGGCGCGATCGCCCTTGCGTCATGCGTCGGCTCGCCCGTGATGTGACACTTCAAACAAGGCGTGCCCGAAACGAAAATGTTTCGCGCGATCGACTTCTCTGCCTCAGTCAACGGCAGCATCGGCTCCTTTATATACGGATCGTTCTGCGACGAAACGGCCACGAAGAACCGCACCAGAATGCGCAACTCGTTCGGCGAGAAGTTGAAGGTCGGCATGTGCACTTGCAGATAAGGCCGCACACCGTTGCGGTTCGCACCCCACTGCGGCAGCAAACGTCCATTACTCTGGTCGTTCGCGTTCGTGGTTGCCGTGGTGGCAGGCGGACTCGCAGATGCCGTCGCGCCGGGCGACGCGGATGGTTTCGGTTGCGGCGCGGACGTGTTCGACGATGGCAGCGGCGGCGTCTCACCCGGTTTCATCAGCGAAGGATCTTTCAAAAACTTCATCAGCCATTCGGGATCGACGCGCGCGCCTTCGCTGGTGAGCATCGGCGGCAACATCTCAGTCTGGCCCGAATAGAACGGCATCGAAGTCAGCACCGCGCCGCCCGCAGTCACAGGCTCCGCAGAGTTGTTGTAGACCTGCGATGTCTGTCCCGGTTGCAAGACGTGACAGCCCATGCAGTTGTACTTCTTGATGACCCACCAACCATTCTGAATGTCCTGGCGCCTTTGATCCGGCGGCATGTAGAAGAGCGACTTCGGCGTGTTAGCACCCTCCGCGCCCATGCTGCCCAGCAGCAGCGTCGTCAAACTCGTGCGCCAAGCCTCGGTGAGATAAGGCTTCGGCATGCGCAGGCGATCTTTAGGTTCGAGATACTGTGACTTGCCGCGATCGTAGATTGAAGGATCGCTTAGCTTGTGCTCGAAGAAGCCGCGGTGGTTATACCAGTCCTTCTCTTTTTCTTCTTTGTGAACAACCAGCTGTTTGCCGTCGGTCCCCTTCGGCTCACGCCCGTATTCGGCGTCCTGCGTCAATAACGCGAAGTCGAGACGTTCGAGCGGCGTTGCGCCTTCCGTCGTCAACTCTTTGCCGATGCGCTGTTCTTCTTCGAAGCCTTTGATTTCATGACAGCCGGCGCAGCCGTATTGTTTGATTTCGGCTTTGCCATCTTCGGCGAGTTTCGCATCGTTCATAAACGAAACATCGCCCGTCGCAGGTTGCGGTGAAAGCGAAAACAGATACGAAGCGATGTCGCGCGCATCCTGCTCCGAGAGGCGCAGGTTCGGCATGACGGTCATGTTCTGCACCTGCAGCTCGGCGCCATCGTTCGGACAGGTTGAGTGCAACTCAGTGTCGAACAAGTACGGCTTGCCGTGTTTCGCATAATCGTCCGGCGTGAGGTCGCGGTGCTCCTTCGGACAGTACGGCGCGTAACGTTCGCGCGGGTTGTAAATCCAGCGGACGATGTAATCGAAATTCGCCTTCTCGCCTACTTTTGAAAGGTTCGCCGCGAATGTGCCGCCGATACGCCCATCCTCTTCGCCAATCGAATGACACGCGAGACAACCGCGCGATTCGAACAACTTCTTGCCGTTGTCTTTGTCGCCCTGTTGTTGCGCCGGCAGCTTGCCGTCAAAGCCGTTTTGCCAGAGATAAGCCGCGACTGCTTTCAGGTCTTCCGCGCCTTCGTCGCCATCGACTTTGAAACGCCAGAATGTCGGCATCTTCGTCCCAGGTCGGAATGCTTGCGGGTCTTTCAGCCACTCGACGATCCATTCGGGACGCAGCTTCAGGCGCACATCTTTCAAGTTCGGCCCAACCTTCTTTTGATCCTGTTGCAAGTAACGCGTCTGCAAGTTGAGCTCATCAATCCGCGCGGCAAGTTGGCTGTTCTGCACCCGCAAAGACTCGGCATGAGCCAGCAAACGCTTCACTTCAAAATCGTCCGCCGCATTCGCGCTGGCGTCTGTGTCGAGCTTCGACTGTCGTTCATTCGCACCAATTTGTTCTTCGAGTTGCGTGATTTGCTGTCGAGCGTTGGTAAGCGCGTCGCCTTCTCGATCGAAGGCTTCCATGCGATGACAACCGACGCAACCGCGCTGATAGAACAAGTCTTTCGCCAGATTTAAAGTGTCCGCGCCTTGCGTCACGCGA
This sequence comes from Acidobacteriota bacterium, assembly GCA_046733375.1. Classification (GTDB taxonomy): domain Bacteria; phylum Acidobacteriota; class Blastocatellia; order Pyrinomonadales; family Pyrinomonadaceae; genus UBA11740. The sequence goes on from JBKPPE010000182.1 coordinate 4,472, forward strand.
TCGTTTGCGTGGCACATCTGGCAACCGGCCTCGGTATTTTCCTTATGAAACAGCGGGTGCAGCCAGAAAGGATTGCGGCCATGGCCCTTTTCAACGCTGGTTGTCGCACGGCCATTGCCACCGTGACAGGCGGAGCATCCGAACTTTTCCGGATTGTGAATCTGAAGCAGTTCTTTGCGGGGATGGCTCACGAATGCATTCGCGAGATCATCCGTCTTCTTGCCGGGGCCGCCCGGCGCCATGTCCGAAGCTTTGATTACCAGCGGTTCCCGTGTGCCCAGGTGACAAACCTCGCAGCGATCGACGATGCCGTATTCATTGACGTTAATCTGATGGCCGAGAATCGTGTAATCGAAAGAGTCCTCCGTCTTGCGAATCAAATCGTCGATGTTTTTCTGGGGCAGCACACTGACGTGATTCTTGAGGTACTCATCGCGCTTCTTCGCCAGTTCGGTCGGTTCTTTAAGGAGGTCAGCCTTTTCGCCGAGCACCTTCGCCTTCTCGTCCCGCAAGTCGTTGAACGTCTGCTCCAGTTGGGCGAAGTTCATTTTTTGCCGCACGACCTTGCCTGAATCGTCAGGCATCTCGACGGTGACTTGCTCAGCCTTCTTCGCCTTCAGCTGCTTGTCGTAATGGTCGTGCCAGAACTTGCCCGGCGCCGTTTCCAGCTTCCACGTCAGCACCACGACGCGGCCGCGCTGGTTTTGGAATGGCTCGGTAACCGCGTCCAGCTTTGCCTGAATCTTCGCGACGCGGGCGTCGATTTCTCTGCGCTGGTCCTTGGTGTTCTCCTCAGCTTCCCTGGCTTTCGCGTCAAGATCCTGATATTCGGGCGTCTCTTTTATTTCCGCTTCGGATTTGCCGGCGTCTTTGCGAATGCTCTTGAGGTAGGCCGTATACCGCTTGGCGTATTCGCGCTGCACGCCTCGCCAGGGGCGCTGGGTGTAGGCCTCGTCCCACAACGCCCACACGGCCGAAACCATCAGCAGCAGCGTACAGATTAGGATGATCGCGCTCGTCGACCTTGCGACGATCGGATCGCGCTCAGGTTCGGTTTCTTTTTTGATTAATGAAGTCGATTCGTTCGGTTCCGCCACGATGATCCTGTCCGACAAACTTTAGTTTGTCGCATTGATTTCGATACTTGCCTTCCGACACAAGCGACAAACTAAAGTTTGTCGAACCTACTAGACATTGAAAAAGGGAGTCACCCAAACGTATTTGATTGTGAAAACGAGCCTTAAAAACAGTTTCACCGGCATTGCCAACAAGACGGTGATCGCAAAGAATTGGAATGTCCAATACTGAAGCAGAGTGGTGTTAGCGAGCAGCTTCCGCTCGAATTCACCCGATACTGTTGCCCAATTTTTGAACGCGCTCCACGACGTCAGATAACGAAGTTTGAAAGGAGCACGCATCATCAGCCAATGGAAGAACAGCGCACCCACCACGAAAAACGCGGCTACAAGCAAAAAGCCGAACAGAGGGATGATGAACCATTTCATCAACAACGGATGATTGGGAAAATTCGCGACTGTGAGCCCGACAATCTCATGTACGTCGCGGTTGCGATCGAACACGACGGTGTTGTGGTCCCAGGTCTCTCCGGGCCAGAACCAAATCCAACCCGGGCCGCGTATGAATGTGCCGATAAAGATCAGCAGAATCCACATCAAAAAGCCCCAGCCAAACATATTCACCGCAAAACGTCTCTGCCGATAGGTGTAGTAACCGTTGCCGAGCGGATTTGAATCAACGTACGGAAATACCATCAGGCCGATCATGATGAGCGTCGGCATCACCACGCCCGCAATCCACGGATCGAAATAGACGAGCATCTCCTGCAAACCGAGGAAGTACCACGGCGCTTTCGACGGATTCATCGTGAGATTTGGATTCGACGGCTCCTCGAGCGGCGCATTGAGCGTGAGCGACCAAACGTACAGAACGACCGTCACGATGACTGCCGCAAGAAATTCAATACGGACGAGATAAGGCCAGACGTGCAGTTCCTTTGCCCAGCCCGGTCGCCACGGTTCAGCTTTGCGATGATGGCTTTTTGCTAGTTTCGGATCAGCTTCTAACGTTTCGACGAGCTGATCGTTTGCGCGCGCCTGCTTCACACCGAGCCAGGTGAAGAACGGCACCAGGAACAGCATCGCCACGATCGGAATATTGTCCGGCGCCGAAACAATCTTCCAAAGTTGGTGCCAATCCTGAACAACTAAGAAGACGTATAGACCAAGCAACACCACGACGACGGCCAAGCCGATGATCATGTTCCGTCGTGATGCCTTTGGTTTTAAGTTTACCGCTTCTTCCATTGCCACTCAGTCTCTGTGTCTCTGTGCAAATCTCTGTGTCTCTGTGATGGATTGGTCGCGCAAGTCAGTTTCACCACAGAGGCACAGAGATCCACTAAGACACAGAGCGATTACTTCTTCTTTGCCACCTTCATTTCCGACTCGAGCATCATCGGCGCAGGTCCGCTTATGCCTCCGTCTTTACGGATGCGCCAGAAATGCACCGCCATAAATATTGATGCGACGAGCGGAATGCCGATGCAATGCCAGATGTACGCGCGCAACAACGCATTCGAATCCACGATCGATCCACCTAGCAGGCCGAAGCGCACATCGTTGTAAGGCGTAAGACCGAGCTGCGGACCGAGCGGGCCTTCGTTTCCCAGCATCGGTGTCGCGCGTGCCATGTTGGTGCCGACGGTCACCGCCCAAAATCCGAGCTGATCGTCCGGCAGCAAATATCCCGTAAACGAAAGCAGCAGCGTCAGCACGAGCAGCACCACTC
>JBKPPE010000183.1:0-3928 GCA_046733375.1 Acidobacteriota bacterium
CGGCGCACTCTGTCGAAGCTGAAAACCTGATTCTTTCCGAAGGATTGTCCACAGAGTTTGCGGCTGCAATTCCGACCGAACGATTGCGTCAAAGGATCGATGGCGCCCTCGCGAAAATTCATCACGCGCCGTTGCGCAGCACCCGCCGGCCGCGTCGGCGTTTGCTCGGCGAGTTTTTCGCTTCGTTCCGACCCCTTGCCTACGCATCGATTGCCGCAATCCTTCTGCTGGGCGGATTCGTCGTTTTCGTTTACTTGAAGAAGGAGAAAAGGACACCGGTCACCGTCAGAGACAATACTCCACAAATAGTTCCAGTAACTCCGAAAGCACCTGGCGAACAACTGCCTACACCTGTTCCGGCGAAATCGCCGCAGACCGTAATAGCGCGTCGAACTCAGCCGGTGAGACGGACCAGCGTGCCCGAGCCAAACGCGACATCGTTGTCATGGCAAGAGCGCCAATATGAGTATGCGATTGCCAAACTGAATGAAGCGATCAAAATTGAGCCGCCAATGCGGCCTTCGATTCGGGTCGAATACGAATACGACATGGCACTAATCGACAATGCGATCGCGACTAGCCGCGACGTGGCGAGAAGGAACGCTAAGGATCCTCAGGCGACGCAGGCAATGCTCGACGCTTATCAAAGCAAGGTCGATCTGATGAATCAGATAGCAAACGCGCGCGCGCCGGAGAGATAGGCTCGGGGAAAATATCTGCCACAAAAGCATCCGCGCCGGTGTTCTACTCGTGGAAAGCGAAGAAAGAACGTTTCGAAAGGAAAGCCGATGACAAAAACAGCTTTATTGATCGCCATTCTGTCGGTAGCGGTAGCGACGTTAGCCGCCAATCAAACGAGAGTTTTGGATAGCTATGCCGCTACTCTCCAACCATCGCTTAGCGATACTACTCAGAAACCGAGAGGCGACGAGCTAACGGAGATGTTCAGCCAGACTTATCCGTTAAGCGCCACTGGCCGCGTCAACATCGCAAACATCAACGGCGATGTACACGTCAATGTTTGGGACCAGAACTCGGTCAAGGTCGATGCCGTCAAACGCGCATACAGCCAGCAACGTCTCAGCGAAGTAACGATCGACGTGCAGAGCGCTCCAGACTTCCTTCAGATCAAGACGAAGTATCCTGAAGATCGAACTTACAATAACCGCAACCGTGAAGATAGTTTTGCCAGCGTCGAATACACGCTCACCGTTCCCCGTCGCGGACGTCTCGATGGAGCTGAACTGGTCAATGGCTCGCTGGATATTGAAGGCGTTCAGGGCGATGTGCGCGCCTCGCTAGTCAATGGCACCGTAAGGGCGGCGGGCCTCGGCGGTGAAGTCAGACTATCAACCGTGAATGGCGGGATTGAAGCGAACGTGGCGGAATTGGATGGCGCGAAGAGCGTTAACCTGAATTCAGTCAATGGCTCAATCGTGCTCTACGTACCGTCCGGCGCGAGCGCGGACGTCAAAGCCAGCACGCTTCATGGGGCGATAACTAACGATTTCGGATTGACGGTCGACGACGGCCAATATGTCGGGCACAGTCTCAGTGGCCAAATCGGATCCGGCGGCGCGAAGGTTCGCCTCAACAACGTAAACGGTTCAATCGCGATCAAGCGCGGCGTGGCGATGTAATTGGCTTTAACTGATCCTCCTTTCCGAGGCGAGAAAACTTGAGCCGAGCGAATCCTCGATTCCGCTCGGCTCTTTTTTTCGCGGCGATTTAATTGCTCGCTGCCAACTGCTTACCAATTCCGCTCACAAATTCGAAAGACGCGGCGTGGCTCTCGCTCTTAGCGGCTCAGGCTCAGGCGTGAAGTCCTCGCCGGGATTGATGAACTGGTCGCGCTCAAACTTGTATTGCTTGTCGTACAGTTGCCGGTAACGCCCGTCAGCCTCTAGCAGTTCTTCATGAGTGCCGCGCTCGACAATCTCGCCGTCTTCCAGCACCAGGATTTGATCGGCGCTGCGGATCGTGGACAGGCGGTGCGCGATCACGAAAGTCGTGCGCCCGCGACGAAGCTGGCGCAGTCCGTCCTGAATCAGGGCTTCACTCTCACTGTCGAGGCTGGAAGTTGCTTCATCGAGAATTAGCAGCTTTGGGTCGGCGAGAATCGCCCGCGCGATGGCGATCCGCTGCCGTTGTCCGCCGGATAGTTTCACGCCGCGCTCGCCTACGACCGTGTCGTAGTTCAGTTCGAATTTTTCGACGAACTCTTCAACGTGCGCGATGCGGCTGACGGCTTGAATCTCTTCGCGCGTGGCGTGTGGTTTCGAGAAGCCGATGTTATCCGCCACCGTTCCGTCGAAGAGAAAGTTGTCTTGCATCACCACCCCGAGATACGAGCGGAAGTCGCGCAGGCGCAGAGTGTTCAAGTCCTTGCCGTCCACCTTGATGATGCCGGACAACGGATGGTTAAAGTTCATCGCGAGACTGATCAGAGTGCTCTTGCCTGAGCCGCTGGAACCAACCAGCGCCGTCGTCGAACCGGCTGGGGCTTTGAAGGAAACGTTCTTGAGGACCGGCAGGCCTTCGTTGTATTCGAACCAAACGTTCTCGAACTCAATCTCGCCGGCGACTTCCGGCAGCGGTTCGCGAAACTCATCCTGATCGTCTTCGGTTTTCATGTCCATCACTTCGCGAATGCGATCGAGCCCTGCGAAGGCTTCGGTAATCTGCGTGCCGATGGACGCAAACTGGATCAGCGGCATCGCCATCATTCCGGTGAAGAGGACGTACATGAACAGGTCGCCAATTGTCATTTGCCCCCTCACGACCGAAGGCCCGCCCACCAGAATAATGATTACGCCGAACGCGCCGATGACTAAGCTCGAGAATGCGGTCGTGGCTGAGACACCGGTCATCGATTTCGCGATGTTCCGGAAAAGCTTGTGCGCGCCACGCGCGAAGGTCAGCTCTTCGCGCTTCTCGGCGGTGTAGGCTTTGACGATGCGAATGCCGCCAAGTGATTCGGCTAAACGTCCAGTAAGCGTGGCGGTTATCTCGCCGCGTTCGCGGAACAAAGGTCTCAAACGCGTAAAAGCAAAAGCCAGAGCGGCGCCGAACGTTCCCAGCACCAGAATTGTGATCGAAGTCAAACGCCAGTTGAGCCAGAACAGAACACAAAGGGCCACAATCGCGGTGATAAAGCTGCCTACCAATTGGACCAATCCAGTGCCTACCAGATTACGAATGCCTTCCGCGTCGTTCATGATGCGCGAAATGAGCTTGCCGACCTGGGTCGAGTCAAAATAGCTGACCGGCAAGCGGGCAATCTTTGCCTGGACTCTCTTTCGCATTTCCGTGATGGCGCGCTGTGCGGCAACTCCCAGAACTTGCGACAGGCTGAAACTAGTGAGCGCTTGAATGACGGTCGCGGCGCCCGCCGCGATTGCGATCTTCCAAAGCAGATCGACACGGCCTTTGACGATGACTTGGTCGATTAAAAACTTGGTTGAGGCGGGCAGCACCAGGCCCATTGCCTGATTAATCAGCATTAGCGCACCGCCGAGCAGCAGACGGCGCCGATGTGTCCAGATAAGCTCCCGTGCGTCGCCCCACGCGGCCGACCAGCGAATCTTTTTCTTTGGTGGCTCAGCCATTTGTGTGTGTTGCGCTCTGCTCAGATAACCTAAACATAAAAGGCCACCGGTTGGTGGCCAATTATTAACGAAAGACAAGTGTCAATGCTTTTACTGCTTACTGCTCACTGCCTCCTGCCTTCTGATTTTTTGGCAGCGCATACGGGACTCGAACCCGTGATCTCTGCCTTGAGAGGGCAGCGTGTTAACCAACTACACCAATGCGCCGCGAAGTTGGGATTATAAAGGCCGCGCGGATGCGTCGCAACCTGGCAGTTGCTGCACCTTACATGGCGTCACCGCGTTAGAGACCGCCGGCTCCAGGCAAAACCCCAGCCAAA
>JBKPPE010000184.1:0-9102 GCA_046733375.1 Acidobacteriota bacterium
AGCGTTGCGCCGTGAAGCTCCGAATGATGTGGGCGTCCATTTCGTCAGCGGCGTGCTGGCGCGTCTGGATGGAGACTACGAGCGCTCGCTGCGCTACTTCGAGCGCATGATCCGTTTGAATCCGGCGGAGCGCGTGGTCGCCAGCTATAATCGCGCGCGCATCTTCACTTACCAGGGGGAATACGATCAGGCGCTGGCGGAACTGGACGAAGGAGCGAAGATCGAACCGGATCATCCGCTGATTCGAACGTTTCGCGCGCGCACGTTGTACTATCACGGCGAGCCGACCAAGGCGGCGGAGATTCTTGAAGAGGTGCTCGAGCAACATCCGCAGCTCGACGGCATCCGTCCAATCTACGCCACGTTTTTGAGCGCGCTTGGTTTCAATGAAGAGGCGCGCGCGCAACTGACCGAAGAAGTGCGCGACACCGCGAACACTGATCACGATGTGGCGTACTGGCTGGCGTCGGCCTACGCGATGGAAGGCGAGCGCGACGAAGCGTTGAAGTGGTTGCGACGCGCGATCCAGCTTGGCAACGAGAATCGACTGTGGTTTGCGCGCGACAAGAATTGGGAATCGCTGCGCAACGATCCTGAACATCGAGCGATCTTGGACTCGATTCAGGTGCCAAGTTCGGCGAATGAAGCAGGACAGTGAGTGAATGCCGAAAGGCATTCGCTAGTTTGAGCCAGGGCAACGCCCTGGATGTTGAAACAAATTTCTTGGAAACCTGTTACGCTGAAGGCGTTCGCGAACTCTTTCAGACTTCCTTCGAGTTGATATCGTTTTCCCGAGCAGGAACCCTGGGTTCTGATTTGCGAACACCTTCGGTGTTTCCTTATGAAAACTTTCGTTGTCGGAGACATTCATGGTCGCTGTGCGCAACTGCATGGGTTGCTCGACATGCTGCCGCGCGATTCCGCCACTGACACGCTCATCTTTCTTGGCGATCTGGTTGATCGCGGTCCCGATATTCCCGGGTGCGTCGCGTATGTGCGTCAGCTCTGCCTTGAGAATCCCGAGCGGGTGATTTGTTTGCGCGGCAATCACGAGCAGATGTTGTTGGATTTCATTGACGGCGCGAACAACATCTGGATGGAACCGTCGACGGGAAGCGATCACAGTTTCGCGCAATACGCGGGGAAGCCGTTGATGTTGCAGGTCGACGCAGACTTTGCTACGGCGCGGCACGCGATGGCCGATTCAATTCCACCGGAACAACTCGAGTTCATGCGCACGCTGCCGCTGTATCACGAAGACGAATACGCGCTCTACGTTCACGCCGGCTTGGAAAGCGGTAAGCATCCGCGCGACAGTTCGCCACATGCGTTGCTGTGGACGCGTGACACGGAGTTTTACAAAAACTATCACGGCAAACCTTGCGTGTTCGGCCACACGCCGACGCCGTTTCTGCCTTTGCGCGGGCGTTTGGGTCGCCACGGAATTTACCTTTACAACAGCGCGATCGGCATTGACACGGGCTACAACATTTACTCGCCGCTGTCGTGTTTGTCACTGCCAGACTTCACCCTGTATCAGAGCTTTGCCGATGGCCGCACCGCGACGCATCACATCACGATGATGATTCCGGAAAGTTTGAAAGCGATGCAGCGGAAAGCGGCGGCGGCGGATGCATCATAGCCGCGAGGAGAAACGGATCATTTTCCATTTATCATTTGACATTTCTCATTTCGAGATTTGTAGGAACGTTCTCGATTTTGACTGACCGTTTATCCCCGTTGGTAAATCAACAAGTGGCAAATCTCAAATGACAAATGTCAAATAGTTTTTATTAACCCTGCGCGACTCACTCATACCTTAAACACTCGATCGGATCGAGACGAGAAGCTTTGCGTGCGGGCCAGACGCCGAAGATCAATCCGACTGAAACACTGACAATTAAACCCGTCATAACTGCCCAAGTCGGAATTGAAGCGGGCAGGCTGGGAATAATCAGCATGATCAGTTGGCTGATGCCGACGGCCAGCAGTACGCCGATCATCCCGCCGAGGAACGTCAAAGTCATCGCTTCAAACAAAAATTGATTGACAATGTCACGGCGCCGCGCGCCAAGTGCCTTACGAATACCAATTTCCTGCGTGCGCTCAGTGACGCTGACGAGCATGATGTTCATCACGCCGATGCCGCCGACCAGCAACCCGAGACTGGAAATCGCAATCGCGATCAAGCCGACCATGGCGGTGATGCTGTCGAACTGCTTTACAAAATTGTCAGCGGTCTTGATGTCAAAGTTATTTGGATCGCCGAAACCCACGTTGCGACGGCGGCGCAGGATATCTTCCGATTGTGTGAGCGCTTCGTTTATTTGACCTGAGCGCGCTTTGATGACGAACAGCAGCCAGCCGCGCGAGGGCGCCACTTTTTGCGCGGTGCGCAGTGGGATAAACACGGCGTTGTCTTCTTCGTTCTCGCCAAAAAATCCGGCCTTGCGTTTTTCGAGGACGCCGATAATTTCGAAGTTGTAGCCGCCCATGCGCACTTCGGTGCCGGCAATTCCGTCCTGCTTTCCGGGAAACAGAGCTTCGGCTGCGTTGACGCCAATCACCATCACGTTGGCGCGTTGGTCATTGTCGCCGTCGGTGATGAACCGGCCCTCGCGCACGACCACGTTGGTGATATCGGCATAGTTCGAGGTCACGCCTTCGGTGTTGCCCCAGCGATAGTTGTGCCCCTGGTAAGTAATGTTGTCGTCGAAGGGCCCGCCGCTGTAACCAACGTTCGGCGCGGTGACGGCGATATCTTCGACTGAAGACGCGTACAACTTGATCGCCTCAGCGTCGGCCGCCGTCAACGGTTTGCGCAAACGTTCCGCGCGATCCGTGGAAGTTCGCGGACCGGTCGTGAGATGAAAGGCATAGATGTTGTTCGTGCCGTATTCTTCGATCATCGAGACGATGCTTTGGCGCAAGCCAGTAAGAATCGACGCAATGCTGATCGCCGTCATCACACCGATAACGATGCCCAGCACCGTGAGAAAGCTGCGAAACTTGTGCGAACGAACACTATCGAGCGCCATCGCCAGCGTTTCGCGCGGAAAAATTTTGGGAAGTCGTAGTTTCATCCAGAATCGTTTAGTGGCGGGCTACTGCCCGCCATTCGTAATCGCTAGACGGCGGGCGGTAGCCCGCCGCTAAACGTCATGTCGTCTTTGTTAAAGCGATAATCGGATCAAGTCGCGCTGCTTTAAATGCCGGATACGCGCCCGCGATCATCCCGATGACGCTCGAAACAATCAGCGCGAGCAGGATGTAAGTAATCGTAATCGTCATCGTAATGCCGGCAAGAGAGGTGATTAACGTCGTCACGCCCCATGCGGCCAGCAGGCCGAGGACACCGCCAAACGCGCACAGCATTCCTGATTCAATCAAGAACTGCGTCAGGATTTGTCGCTTGGTAGCGCCGACAGCTTTGCGCAATCCGATTTCGAAAGTGCGCTCGGTCACGCTCACCAGCATGATGTTCATCACGACAATGCCGCCCACGACGAGCGTGATCAGTGTGATAGGCACAACAACGGCCGCGATGCTGGCGGTGAACTGATCGATTTGACCGGTGAGCGTGGCAGTATCTACCAACCCAAAATCATCTTCTTCGCTGCCCTTGAGGCGATGTTTGTTGCGCATCGAAACGCGCGCATCCTCGATCGCGGGCTGGAACGTTTCTTGATTCGCGGCCAAGCCATGAATCTGCAAACCGCTGCGTCCAAAGAGCTGAAGGTGCGTGGTGGCGGGAATGTAAATGTGGCGATCCAACGAGTCGCCAAAAAACGAGCCGCGACCTTGCTCGACACCGACAACGCGCATCGGTAAGCCGCGCACCTTCAATATCCGGCCAACGGCTTCGGTGTTGGGGAAGAATTTGTCCTTTATTTCGCTGCCCAACACGCAGACCAACGCTGAGCGTTCGACTTCATCAGGTGAAATGAAGCGCCCGTCGGCAATCGTCTTGTTTTCGATTTCGAGCATGTTCGACGTCACGCCGAACACAATTGCCCCCGGAAACTCGATCCCGTCCTGCTTCAGGTCGGTGCCAGTGCCTATTTCGATGCCGACTTCAGCACACGATTTACAATGGTCGCGGACCCATTCGTAATCGTCCCAGTTCAACTGTTTGTTGCGCCGATTTCTGCGCTCGAATTCTTCGTCGGTGCTCTGGCCCTGATGTGCCATGCGGGCAATCATGAAGTGATTGGCGCCGAGAATTTGCGAGACTTTGGTGGTGACATAACTGTTGAGGCCGCTGACCGACGCCCCCACGACCACGACCGCGGCCACGCCAATAATGATGCCGATAAGTGTCAGAAACGCGCGAAGTTTGTGTGCCAAGATCGATTGGAGCGCGATCCTGGCAGCGTCGGTGTAAACGGAATAGAGGTAAAACATGGCTCAAAAACCGGTCAGATGGCTGTACGACGCGTGCGCGCGAAAAGTTTAGACAGCAAAGCCTCGACAGAGTTCCATTTGAAAGACGCACCCGGTGAGACATTATTAACAGGAGCACTGTGGTATCGGTGAAGCGGGGGCGAGCCGCCCTTGCGGACCTGAGAGGTTATTGATGGGTCGCATCAGACGAGGACTTGAAGGCTTTCACGGGGTAGAAACCGTCAAACTTGAAACGCCTCAAGATCAGGAAGGGTGGCTTGCCCCGCTTGGGCCTTACTTGACCAGCCCCTTCTTTAAGAGCCATTCGCGCACGACGACTTTCGGGTCGCGGCGTGCGCCGTCGACTTCATAATTCAGCTTGCGCATTTCGTCGGTAGAGATGGCGCCGGCAAGTCGGTTCAGGATCTGATTCAGATCTCCGACTCCTCGCCGCCGATTGGACGCATCCGAAGCCGACAACAACTCGATGCGAACAATAAATACAGCCTCGTACGGCGGAAAGTAGTGTTTGTCATCTTCAAGTTGCACCAGATCAAGTGCCGCGATTCTTCCATCTGTGGAGTTTCCCGCAATCATGTCCACCTTGTGAGAAGACAAGGCGGTGTACGTTAGATCAAGCGCCATGTCGCTCACGTTACGGAAACGTAGTCCATAAGTTTTCGAGAAGCCGGGATAGCCGTCCTGCCGATTGATGAAGTCGTGACCGAAACCCGCTTGCCACTGCGGTGAGTGCTTCGCCGCGTCCGAAATCGTTTTCAGGTTAAGCCGCCGCGCGTCTTCACCGCGCACGAGAATCGCGAAGGTGTTATCGAAACCGAGCGGCTGACTGACCCAAAGATTGAACTGCTGTGAATATTCTTTCTGAACTTGATCGTAAACGGTCTTCGGATCGCTGACGGGTTCATGGTGAAGAATCGCGGTGAAGGCGGTACCCGTGTACTCAGGATAAAGATCAATCTGTCCCGCGATCACCGCGCTATGCGCCAGGTTCCCACCGAGATCGAATTTGCGGTCGACTTCGACGTGCTCTGCTTCGAGCATCTGCGCGACAATCTCCGCCAGCAGGATCGATTCAGTGAAATCCTTTGAGCCGACAGTGACGTGTGCATCGCCGCTCGGCGAGCGGCCACGAAGGCTCTTCACCGCCGCATAGCCCATCGTGAGAATGCCGATTGCCAGGACGGCAAGTGCCGCAATCCGCAGTGGCGCCGGCATGCGGCGGCGTGAGCTGCTCACATCGAAACTTTTCTCGATTTGATTGAAGCCGAAGTCCGCGGCCAATGCCATTAGCGCCGAAGGCACTGCGCCCGCGAGCAAGAGGCGATTATCGTTTAAGCGCAGCCCTCGAAAGATATATTCGCCGAGTCCGCCTGCACCCACTTCCGCGGCAATGATCGCCACCCCGATCGTAATAACCACGGCGACGCGCACGCCGGTAAGAATGACGCTCATGGCCAGCGGCAGTTCGACCTTGAAGAGCACTTGGCGATCGGTCATGCCCATTGCCACGGCGGCCTCGCGCACATTGGCGTCGACGCCCAGAATTCCTGTGACGGTATTTCGGATAATTGGGAGCAATGCGTAGAACACGAGCGCGACGATTGCCGTGCGCGGTCCGATGCCGCCGATGAACGGCAGCGGAATCAGGAAACCAAAAAGCGCGAGGCTGGGAATGGTCTGCATCACATTCGCAATGCCGAGCACCGGCCCGCGCCAACGCTTGCGTCGAGTGATGAGAATTCCAAGTGGGAGCGCGATCACAATTGCGATCGCGATCGAGATGAACACCAGCCACACATGCTGCGCGATGTGCGCCAGGATGTCTGACCAGTTGGATTGGAGAAACTCCATGATGAGGTCAGAACCGCCTGCGGTAGCGGGCGGTTAATCTCTGATTGCGAAAGTCCGTGGCGACCATAGTTTAACCACCCGCTACCGCAGGTGGTTCTGACAACGTTTCTAAATACGCCCGCGCATACTCATTCGTCGACTTGCGAAATCCTGCCGGCGTTTCCGTCACAAGAATTTTCCCGGCCGCCATCAACGCTATTCGTGATCCGAGCAGCAAAGCCTCGCGCACATCATGTGTGACGAAGATGACTGTCTTGTCCAACCTTGATTTCAGCTCCGCAAACTCTTTCTGCAACGAAGCGCGTGTCAAAGGATCGAGCGCGCCGAACGGTTCATCCATTAAAAGCAGCGGCGGATCGGCAGCCAGCGCGCGCGCGACGCCCACGCGCTGACGCTGACCGCCCGACAGCTCGCGGGGATAACGATCGGCGAAGCGCGCCGGCTCGAGACCGACCAATGTCAGCAACTCTTCGACTCGTTCGCGGGTGCGTTCTTCGTCCCAACCCTCCAGCGAAGGGACAAGCGCTACGTTCGCGGCGACCGTGAAGTGCGGAAACAACCCCGCTTCCTGAATGACATAACCCGTGCGCCGCCGGAGACGGATCGCGTCCCAATCGGTTGTGGCTTTTCCCTCAACGAGCACTTCGCCGGCAGTCGGCGTCAGCAGCCGATTCACGAGACGCAACGTCGTTGTTTTTCCGCACCCGGACTCGCCCAGCAACACAAGCGTTTCACCGGTAGCGACATTCAAACTAAGTTTGTCGATGATGGGCGCGCCGCCATTGACGGCGAAGGTTACGTTGCGAAATTCGACGAGAGGTGTTTCGGCCAAAGCGGCGCGAGTCTATCAAAAAAAGAACCGGTGTCAGAACCGCGAGCGGCAGCGATCGGACCACCATTCAAACTGAACCTAAATGCAGTAAGGAAGAGGGGCTTGCCCCCGCGTCTGATCAAGCGGCCGCAAGCGGCTCTTCCTCACGGCAATTAATCTGAGTCGAGTTAGCTCGCCGTTCTGACACCTTCGATGGTACAGTTCCATCCAAATTCAATGAGTCAAATAGCCGAGATTCACGCGCGTGAAATTTTGGACTCACGCGGAAATCCAACTGTCGAAGCCGACGTTATTCTGACGAGCGGTGAACGAGGCCGGGCCGCCGTTCCTTCAGGCGCGTCAACCGGTGAGCATGAAGCTGTCGAGTTGCGCGACGGTGACGCGACGCGTTATGGCGGCAAAGGCGTTTTGAAAGCTGTCGCAAACGTCAACGACGTGATCGCGAACGAACTGAAAGGGATGGATGCTTTGGATCAGCGCGCGCTCGACGACAAGCTGAACAAGTTAGACGGTACGCCAAACAAGTCGAAGCTCGGCGCCAATGCTTTGCTGGCAGTATCAATGGCGAACGCGCGCGCCGCGGCGAACAGTCGCAAGCTGCCACTCTATCGTTATCTCGGCGGTGAAAACGCAAACACTCTGCCTGTGCCAATGATGAATATCATCAACGGCGGCGCGCATGCCGACAACAATGTCGACTTTCAGGAATTCATGATTGTTCCCGTCGGCGCCGATCGCTTCAGCGAAGCATTGCGGATGGGCGCGGAGATCTTTCACACGCTGAAATCGGTTTTGAAAAAGAAAGGTTATGCGACCAGTGTCGGCGACGAGGGCGGGTTTGCGCCGAACCTGAAATCAAACGAAGAAGCGATCGAAACGATCCTGCAGGCGGTCGATCAAGCCGGATACAAAGCCGGCAGCGACGTGCTGCTGGCGCTCGATCCTGCTTCGAGCGAGTTTTACGACGGCTCAACTTACGTCTTCAAGAAGTCAGACGCGCGGAAGCTCTCGAGGGAGCAGATGATTTCCTTCTGGAGCGACTGGGTCGCGAAATATCCGATCATTTCCATCGAAGACGGCATGGCCGAAAACGATTGGGATGGGTGGAAGGCTTTGACTGACGCGATTGGCACTCGCACGCAGTTGGTGGGCGACGACCTGTTCGTGACGAACACGAAGTTCCTGAGAAAGGGAGTCGACCTCGGCGTGGCGAATTCGATTTTGATTAAAGTCAATCAGATTGGGACGCTGACGGAGACTCTCGATTGCATTGAGCTGGCGAAATCGAACGGACGCACGGCGGTAATTTCGCATCGCTCCGGCGAGACAGAGGATTCGTTTATTGCCGACCTCGCGGTGGCGACAAACGCCGGGCAAATCAAGACGGGATCGCTTTCGCGCAGCGATCGCATCGCCAAATACAATCAGTTACTGCGGATTGAAGAGGAGTTGGGAAACGCGGCGCACTATCCGGGACGGGCTACGTTTGGAGTGCGGCGTTAGAGTACCGACTTTAGTCGGGCTTTCATAAACTGCCCAACTGAAGTTGGTACTCTGGCGCCTGTATCGACAATCATGAATCTCCACGACATCAGACATCTCTTCGATTACACCGAATGGGCCAACGACCTGGCGATGGAAGCTGCCGACGAGCTGCCGGATGAAGATCTACGACGCGATGTCGGCATCAGCCACAAATCGATTTTTGGAACCCTGACGCACATGGCGGGCGCGGAGTGGATTTGGCTGGAGCGTTGGCATGGCCGATCGCCGGCGAAAGCTGAAGCCTGGTCGCTGTGGACACCGGAGTCGTGTGGCGACCTGATGACGCTGAACGAGCGGTGGGGCGATGTGATCGACCGTCGCGCGGAGTTCATTGCTCAGCTTGATGAAGACAGGTTAGCTGCAGAGCTGCCTTTTCGCCTTTTGAGTGGCGATCCCAGTTCGTTGCGCTTGGTCGATCAGATGCAGCATGTGGTTAATCATGCGACGCTGCATCGTGGACAGATTGTGGG
>JBKPPE010000185.1:0-5350 GCA_046733375.1 Acidobacteriota bacterium
CCAACGAACTTTATGCCGTACGCGCGCGACGAGAAAACTTTGGCGCGGCCCTGGGCATTGCCGGGAACGCCGGGGTTGGAACATCGCATCGGCGGCATCGAAAAGCAGAACATCACCGGGAACGTGAACTACGATCCCGAAAATCACCACCTGATGGTGAAGCTGCGTCAGGAGAAAGTTGATCGCGCGGTCGCCGACGTTCCGCCACTTGAAGTTTTCGGCGAACCATCGGGCAAGGTCCTCGTGCTCGGCTGGGGGTCTACCTACGGCTCGATTACTACGGCGGTCGAGAAGATGCGCAACGAAGGCAAGTCGGTATCAAGCGCGCATCTGCGCCACTTAAATCCTTTCCCGGGAAATCTCGGCAAAGTCCTGTCGAACTTCGAAACGGTAATTATTCCCGAAATGAATCTCGGCCAACTCTGCACGATGATTCGCGCCAGGTATTTGATTGACGCAGTTCCCTTCTCGAAGGTCAAAGGACGGCCATTCCAAATTCGCGAGATTGTCAGGAAAGTTGAAGAGTATTTATAGGAGCAATAATGACCACACAAGGTAACGGTAACGGACATCACGTCGATGGTTCAGTCTCGGCTGAGAGCGAAGGCGGCGCCTCACTTTTTCAAATCGCGCCTCCTCCCGGCGAGTTGACGAAGAAAGACTTCGTTTCGAATCAGGAAGTGCGTTGGTGTCCGGGCTGCGGCGACTACGCCATTCTCAACAACGTGCAGAAAGTCATGCCCGAGTTGGGCATCTCCCGCGAGAAGATGGTCTTTGTTTCGGGCATTGGCTGTTCGTCGCGTTTTCCGTATTACATGAACACCTACGGCTTTCACAGCATTCACGGTCGTGCGCCGGCAATCGCTACAGGTATCAAGACGGCGAACCCGGAACTCAGCGTCTGGGTGATTACGGGCGATGGCGACGCGCTCTCGATCGGTGGCAATCACTTCATGCACGTGCTGCGGCGCAATCTCGACATCAATTACATTCTTTTCAACAACCGTATTTATGGATTGACAAAAGGTCAGTACAGCCCAACCTCTGTTTTTGGCCAACGCACAAAATCAACGCCGATGGGCGTGATTGATTATCCGGTCAATCCGCTCTCTCTTGCGATTGCGAGCGAGGCGACGTTCGTCGCGCGCTCGATTGATATCGACGTTAAGCACCTCGGCGTAATGGTCGAAGCAGCGGCGAAACACAAAGGCGTTTCGTTCCTCGAGGTCTATCAGAACTGCAACATCTTTAACGACGGCGCGTTCGATTACTTCGCCGAGCGCAGCGTCCGTTCCGACAAGGTCCTATACCTTGAGCATGGCAAGCCGATGGTCTTCGGCAAAGACCGCAACAAAGGTATTCGCATGAACGGCGCGCATCCGGAAGTTGTTACGATCGGCGAAGACGGAGTTACTGAAGCAGATATTCTCGTACACAATATCCATTTACAGGATCCTTCCGTGGCCTTCATGCTGGCGCGGATGGAGCAACCAGATTTTCCGCAACCAGTTGGAGTATTTCGCGCTGTCGAACGACCCAGTTACGATCAACTGCTTCTCGATCAAATCGATAGCGCTATTGCTAAATCCGGTCCCGGCAGTCTCGACAAGCTGATTAATAGCGGCGATATGTGGACGGTTGAATAAAAACTTGGGGGAAAAGGGGAAAAGGGTAAGATATTTCCCCTTGACCCCTTCCCCTTTTTCCCTTTGCTCTTATGCTTTGTCCCTCTTGCGGTTACGACAACATTGAAGGCGCTGATCGTTGCGACGACTGCCTCACCCCGCTGTACAACCGCGAGGTGCCCCGCGCTGAGAGCGCCGAGGGCCTCGCCCGATCGGTTATGGAAGACGATCTGAGGGAACTCGACCAGGAGTTCCTCGGCGTCACCTCAAATACTCCCGCGCTGGAAGTTATCGATCAAATGAAAGGCGCGCGTGTCGGTTGTGCGCTGGTGATTGACGACGGAAAGTTGCTGGGAATCTTCACTGAACGCGATGTCCTGAACAAACTTACCGGCAAGCGCGCCCTCGACACCACGACTGCCGTGAAAGACCTGATGAGTCCTAATCCCGAAACGTTGCGCGAGACCGACTCAGTCGCAACGGCGCTCAGCAAGATGTCGCTCGGCCGTTATCGTCACATCCCCGTCGTCAAATCCGACGGCACCTACAGCGTAACTTCAATCAAGCACGTACTCAGATACATTGCGAAGGAAACCTGGTAACGCCACCCTAAATTTGCACCTGCCCACACCGTGATCGTCATGTCTGTCGGTAAAGACTTTGCGCAGGATATTCCAAAAACCGCGGCCGAGATGTGCGCTCAAATTCTTCGCGTGCGTAGCGCTTTGATCTATAATGCGCGCCGCACGATTAGAAGGAGGCTCCCGTGAATAAATCCCCAGGAATCAATCGATCGTTTTTGATTTTACTTCTGGTTGTCTTCGGTCTTTCTTCCACCGCTTTCGCGCAAAAGGAAAAGAAGAAAAAGAAAACGGCGCCGACGGGCACCCCCGTTTTGTGGCGCGATCCTGGCAAGATCTCTGACCGTGATCTGAAATTCGGTCCGGGCGCCGAGGAGCTCGCCCCCGTAGCACCGTTCACGTTTGTAAAAGAGGACACAATCGGAGCTTCACCAAAATTTCGTGTGAAGGATGCAAACGGCGTGAGTTGGACGGTGAAGCTTGGTCCCGAAGCTCAGTCAGAAACGGTTGCGACGCGCCTGGTATGGGCGATGGGTTATTTCGCCGAAGAAGCTTACTACTACGATCAGATTGAGGTTAAGAACCTCCCGCGACTGTCGAAAGGACAGGAATTCGTGAGCGGCTCGACCGTGCGCAGCGTGCGCTTCGAACCGCGACGTAAAGGTGTGACGCGCGGCGCGATCTGGGACTGGCTGAAGAATCCGTTTGTCGGCACGCGTGAGTTTGACGGTTTGAAAGTTATGATGGTGCTGCTCGCCAATTACGACACGCGCCTTGAAAACAATCACGTGCTATACCAGAAACATCCTGAAACCGGAGAAATGGAAGCACGCTATGTAGTAACCGACATTGGGGCCACGCTGGGAAAGGTAGGCGGACTGGGCGGCAAGCGCATTAAGAATTCTCTGCCGGATTATGAGGCGAGCAAATTCATTTTGTCGGTTGACAATGGCATGGTTGAGTTCGATTACAGCACCAAGCCTCAAGGCACCGGCAAGTTCGCTTCGTTTTTCAATCCGGGTTATGGAAAGAGCCAGGCGAACAAAGAAAAGGCCATGCGCCGGATTCCCGTGCAGAACGCGCAATGGATCGGAGAAATGCTTTCGCAGTTACATGATGACCAGTTGCATGATGCTTTTCGCGCCGCCGGATATGACGATGCGACGCGGAAAGGTTTCGTCAAGGTTATACGCGAGCGCATCAAAGCTTTGAAATCTTTGGGATGATTTGCACGCCGCGGACATCCTCGGTACTCTGGAAGTAATCGAACACGTAAGTTTCGACGCCGGATTTAGCGCGACAACGGATTAGCTAGCAAGCTCCTTGGTCTTAGCACGTATTATGAAACAGTTTCGACCCTATTTCGCCCACGTACTGCTGGTCTTTTCCGTTTTTGCTTTTGCGCTCGTCGCGATGCCGGCGCCCGCGCATCACTCGAGTGTTTCAGGCGTCACGATCGATAACTTTGGGAAGATTAACGACAATTATTACCGCGGCTCCCAACCCAATCAGGAAGAGTTTGCGCAGTTGAAGCAACTCGGTATCAAGACCGTTATCGACCTGCGTGAAGACTACAAGAAAACCGAAGAAACCTCGGTGCGTGACCTCGGCATGAATTACGTTCGCATTCCGCTGAAGACGCGCGTTGCCGCCACCGAAGAGCAATGGAAGTTCTTTCTCGGCTTGGTAAACGACCCGACGAATCAGCCCGTCTACGTGCACTGCAAAGGTGGCCGCCATCGCACCGGGGCGATGACGGCGATTTATCGCATTACGCACGACGGCTGGACCGCTGACCAGGCCTACGAGGAAATGAAGGATTACGATTTCGAGAACGGCTTCTTCGGTGGGCCGGTAGCGCAGAAGAAGTTCGTCTTCGCTTTTTACGAACGGAATCGATCGGCGACCACCGCAGCGGGCCAAAAACGATAATTCATCACCACGCGCTCGATTCCATATTCCTTAACCTGCCTCAAAGCTTCCGCACACTCCGAGTCATACTTTACTTTTCGCGATTTCCTCTCTACCTTGCGTGCGCATGACGGAAACCGCAGACGTCGTCATCATCGGCAGCGGCATCGTCGGATCGAGTGTCGCCTATCACCTGGCGCAACAGGGTTGCGCGAACGTGCTCGTCATCGAGCGCGAGGCGCACCAGGGCAAAGGCTCAACCGGCAAAAGTATGGGCGGCGTGCGCGCGCAGTTTTCGACGCCTGTGAACATTCAGATGTCGAAGTACTCGATCGACTTCTTTTCGAAGTTCGACGATGTGGTTGGACACCCGGCGGACTATCGCGCGCACGGTTATCTCTTTTGCGCGACGAACGAAAAACACCTCGCGTATCTGAAAGCGAATCGCGCACGGCAAAACGCGCTGGGCGTTACCAACGTTGAGTGGGTCTCGCCGGACGACATCGTAAAGATGGTGCCGCAGCTTCGCGTCGACGATGTCCTCGGCGGCACGTTTTGCCCGACTGACGGATTTGTCGATCCGCACAGCGTGATGATGGGTTTCATGCTAAATGCGCGCGAAAAAGGTGTGCGGCTGTGGTTGGAAAGCGAAGTCACGGGCATTGAAACTGATGCGGCGAACGCGGGCGCCACGCCCGCAACCGTAACGAAAGGAGCGGACGGGGCGTCCGCGATCCCAGCAAAAGAGTTGCGCACCCTTTCCGGCGTACAAACAACCCGCGGTTTTGTCTCAACGCGCGTAGTGGTAAACGCGGCTGGCGCGTGGGCAGCGCGCGTTGCGGAAATGGCGGGGGCCGATTTGCCGGTCGAGCCTCTCCGTCGTCAACTCGTTCCCACCGAGCCATTCGATCAATTGCCGCAGCGGTTTCCGATGGTGATCGACATGTCTACGGGCTTTCATTTTCGCCGTGAAGGAAAAGGTATTTTGCTGGCGTGGAACGATCCTGAAGAAACGCCGGGGTTCAAAACAGAATTCGACACGACGTTTGTCGAGAAGATCCTCACTCATGCAGCGTCGCGCGTTCCCGTGCTCGCGGAAGCAGGAGTCAACCCACGTCGCGCTTGGGCCGGGCTGTACGAAATGACGCCCGATCATCACGCGATCATCGGGCCGGCTCCCAATGTCAAAGGCCTCTACTTCGTGAACCGTTTCAGCGGCCACGGGGTGATGCA
>JBKPPE010000186.1:0-3833 GCA_046733375.1 Acidobacteriota bacterium
TGGCGAAGTTTCTCTTTTTTGGCGAGGACGTTTACAAACATGTGCGGGATCTTTCCGGTGGGGAGAAGGGAAGACTCGCACTCGCGAAGTTGATCTATTCACGAGTCAACGTTTTGGTGCTCGACGAACCGACCAATCACCTCGACATCCCGTCGCGCGAGGCACTCGAAGAAGCCCTCTCCGCGTATGAAGGAACGATTGTTACGATCAGTCACGACCGTTATTTTCTCGATCGAGTGGCGACACAGATTCTGGCGCTTGACGGCGCCGGCGGTGCTGAGCATTACGATGGTGATTACACCGAATATCACGATTGGAAATTGGGTCTGCGCGGAACTGCGCCGGCGCCGATCGTCTCTGCTTCCGACAATCTTGTCGAGGTTGCAACTCAACCGGTTGTTCACGAAGAACCGCCGCCACCGGTCAAGAAGTCACCACCAACTCCAAAGAAACCTGGCGTCAAAGTAATCAAGAAAAAGAAAGCAGACGCACGCACCCCGGAAATCGTAGAGACTGACATCGCGTGTGCAGAACAACGCCTCAATGAAATCTCACAGCAAATGGGCACTCCCGAAATCGCTCGCGACGCGGAAAAACTGATCGCCCTCAACGACGAGTATCAACAGACCGAAGCCCTGCTCCGCAACCTCTACGACGAATGGGAGCGCGTCAACTCCTATCCACAGATTACACAGATTTAATTGTGTAATCTGTGTAATCTGTGGATAAAATGCTGTGAGCATGGTCTATGATCTTCTTCGAGATCTGCGGTATGGCGCACGACTGCTGGCAAAGAATCCCGGCGTCACTGTGATAGCGATCGTGACTCTCGCCCTCGGCATCGGGGCTAACACGGCAATCTTCAGCGTCGTGAATGCTTTTCTCTTACGCCCGCTGCCATACGGCGATCCTGACCGTTTGGTGATGGTGGATTCACAGTACCGCGGCCAATCGACGGGAGTGTCGTTCGCCGACTACCAGGATTGGCTTCGCCAAAATAGTGTCTTCGAGGAACTCGCGTTTTTCAATTTGCGTTGGAATGCAAATCTGGAGTTCGGCAACGAGACGGAAACTCTCAAGCTCAGCTTCGGCACTGCCAATCTGTTTTCAACGTTGCAAGTAGCGCCCTTGCTGGGTCATGGCCCAACGGCGGGAGATGCTGACTCGGTCCTCTTAAGTCACGGTTTGTGGCAGAGACGGTTTGGCGGTGACCCGGCGATCCTCGGCCGGCAGTTACGGATTGACGGTAAGAGTCTGACCGTGATCGGCGTGATGCCGCCCGGCTTTCGATTTCCTTTTCAGAGTGATCTCTGGTGGCTGAACGATCGCTACTTCGATCATGAGAGCCGAGGCCTCCGCATCGATCAGACGATAGGTCGTTTGAAATCCGGCGTCTCCGCGGAGCAGGCGCGGGCAGAAATGCGCGAGATCGCAGCGCGGCTGGCACAAGCTTATCCCAATACCAATACCGAAATTACAGCGAGTGTTACCTCATTAAGGGATTTCTGGTTTGGAAAATTACGGCGCGCCTTTTGGTTGCTCTTCGGTGCGTGCGGCTTCGTGTTGCTGATTGCCTGCGCGAACGTAGCCAACTTACTGATGACGCAGGCGACTGTACGGGAGCGCGAGTTGGCCGTGCGCGCGGCGCTCGGAGCCAGCCACGGGCGTTTGATTCGTCAATCGATTTCAGAAGCCATTCTGTTTGTTTCTATTGCCGGTGTCGCCGGTCTTGTCCTCGGCGCGTTGAGTTTGCGCATGTTGGTGGCACTTTTGCCGCAAGAGCTTTTGCCTTTCTTTGTGAAGATCGAACTTGACGGTCGAGCACTGATATTCACATTGGCGATCGCAGTTGTAACAGCGCTACTGGTTGGTCTCATACCGGCGTTGCGAACGCGTTCAATAGATCTGGACCAGTAGCTCAGAGAGGGCGGCAGATCCAATACAGGTGCAGGGCTGCAACAGATTCGAGGTTTTTTAGTCGTTGCGGAAATCGCGTTGGCAGTAGTGCTACTCGCCGGTGCCGGACTCATGCTGCGTTCGTTTATGCGTTTGCAGAACACGTCGCCAGGTTTCACCGCGGACGGTGTGCTTCATCTGGAAATCAATCCAACCTATCAACGTCAGGAAGACTATCGGGTTGAACTCATGTCGCGGCGTTACCGGCAGTTGCTTCAGCAGGTCGCACAAGTGCCGGGTGTGATTGCCGTAGCCGCTAACAGCGATTTGCCTTTCGTCGGTCAAAAGCCGTGGTACAGAGGCGAGTTTTCGATTCAGGGACAGTCGACGGATGAACAGAAGCAGAATCCTCTCGTTAATTACCAGGCTGTTTCGCCTGACTACTTTAGCGTGATGCAGATTCCCGTACTTCGTGGCCGTGTCTTTAATGACAACGACACGTTTAAGCCCGGCGGTCATCAGGATGTGGCAATTATCAGTCGTCAACTGGCAGAGCGGATGTGGCCCAATGCTGATCCGGTCGGTAAACGAGTCAACTGTAACGACGACGGAACGCGCTGTGCCGAAATCATCGGCATCGTCGGCGACGTTAAGCACAACAGTTTGGTTGACGATGTTGGTTACGATTTCTACTACGCCTGCTATCAGAGTTACGCCAAGCAAACTCACTTTGTCGCACGCACCAACGGCGATCCCATGATGCGCGCGAAGGAAATTCAGCGTGCGATCTGGCAGGTTGGGCCTGATACGGGCGTCTTCAATGTAATACCCCTCACTTTGTTGTCGGCGAACACCGTCTGGCAATCACGTGTTTGGGGATTGTTGTTCGTGATTTTCTCGGGCATTGCATTGGTGATGGCCGCCGCCGGCATATACGGAACGATGGCGTATTTCGTAACTCAACGCACTCGCGAAATTGGCGTGCGAATGGCGCTCGGTGCGCAGTGGCGTGATGTGCTGAAGCTGATCTTGAAGAGTGGTATGTCGCTCGTAGTGCTCGGTCTGGCAATCGGGCTTGCCGGCGCGCTCGCATTAACACGCTTGATGTCGACGTTACTGTTTGAAGTTTCTCCGAGCGATCCACTCACCTTTGCCATAGTGGTGCTCTCTGTGATCCTCGCCGCCCTGCTCGCGTGTTACATCCCGGCAAGACGCGCAACCCGAGTCGATCCGCTGATCGCGTTGCGCTACGAGTAGCGACCCTATCCAAGCAGGGTTCCCGATTTTGAGGCAATGGTCTACATCAAAGTGGAGCCCACTGCGCCGAAGAGCGGGATGAGCGCGTGAACCGCGTAGTTTTCCTTCTCACGTGGCTGGAAGCGCACGCGAAGAATGCGGCGGCCGTCGACTTTCTCAATTCGAAACGTGCCGCTTTCGTGTTCGACCTCGTCACCAACATCCAGGATCCTGCCTGCCCGAGTCATCAGGAAACCCGCGATCGTCGTGTAACCATCGCGCTCGGGAAGTGACAAACCGAGTTGCTGATTCGCAGCGCGCACCGCAAGCATCCCATCCAGAACAAAGCTTTCGCGATCGCGTTTGATCTGCGACTTCGTTTCTTCATCAAACTCGTCATCGATCTCGCCCACGATCTCCTCCAGCAAATCCTCGAGGGTGAGAATGCCTTCGACACCGCCATGTTCGTTCACTACAAAAAGGAAGTGCACTCTTGTCGATTGCATTTGCTTCAACGCCTCGCCCGCTGAAACAGTTTCCGGAATAAACGCCGGTGGCCGCGTGAGACAAAGCCAGCGTCTTCGGCGCGAGCTCTCCGAGAACGATGTGCAGAAAGGTTATGATCGTGTAAGCAATAACGAACGAGAGAGTGTGAAGTGTTACTTCCGACAGGCGTCCTTTGAGAGGCGCTTCCAGCATGT
>JBKPPE010000187.1:0-6925 GCA_046733375.1 Acidobacteriota bacterium
ATGCTGCACGGCGTGATGAGTCAGCGCGATGCAGAGCGCGCCGCTACTTCAACCACACAACGTCAGCAACAATTACCGCCCGATCACCCCCCGATTGGCGCTGACGGCACAACGGGCGACTCGCAGCAGTCGATGGAACAAGTGCAGCAGACGATTGGCCGCGCGCGCAGCAATCCCAAAGATTTTGAAGCGCAGATCATGGCGGCAAACCTTGAGTATCAGATCGGCCAGTATGACGAAGCGATCAAATTCCTGCTGACCGCGAACCAGATTAAGCCCGACGACTACAACACTGTTGCTAACCTCGGCATGGTGAACATGGACGCCGGCCATTTGGACGCCGCCGAGAAATGGTATCGCGCGGCGCTCGCAAAGAAGCCGGACGATGTCGCAGTGCTCGACGGCTTGGCCAACGTGCTGCTGACCGCCGGCAAGAAACAACCGGCGGAAGAGATGATCAATAAACTGGCGAAAGCCGACCCTTCTAATCAGGATCTATCGCAGTTTCGAGACAGGTTATCGAAACTCAAGTGACCCCAACCCGCAAAACGAATCTCTTAAAACCAATTCTCGTCGGCGGCCTAATCGCCGGCACGTTCGACATTACTTATGCGTGTATCCACACATACTTTCGTCTAGGTTGGACGCCAAAAAGACTTCTACAATCAGTCGCTGCCGGGGCGGTTGGTCGCGACGCAGCTGTCGCAGGTGGATATAGGACCGCTGCTCTTGGTCTCGCGTTTCATTTTTTGATTGCGTTGATTGCGGCTGCGGTTTACGTACTCGCGAGTCGCGCGATTCCATTCATGATCTCACAACCAGTTATCGCTGGAATTCTGTACGGCATCTGTGTCTATGCATTTATGAACTGCGTAGTCCTGCGTCTTTCAGCGATTCATCTCACCAACTGGCCGTGGACATTTCCAAAATCAGTCCTCATCGGCGGATTGCTGATTCACATGTTCGGCATTGGCCTGCCAATCGCGCTTGTCGCGCGGCGCTATTCGAAGTAAAACTCCAGACATGGAAATGAATGAAGTCCGGCTCGAAACCGAGCGGCTGATTCTGCGCTGGTTTCGCGAAGACGATCTCGCGGATTTATGCCGGATGACCAGCGACCCTGAGGTGATGCGATTTCTCGGCGACGGTCAACCGGTCGATGAGATGCTTACGTGGCGGCACATGGCGACATACATGGGCCACTGGTACTACCGCGGCTTTGGAATCTGGGCGGTGGAAGAGAAAAGTAGCGGACGCGTGGTCGGCCGGATTGGATTTATGGATCCCGTTGGCTGGCCTGGCTTCGAGTTAGGTTGGACGCTTGCCCGCGATTCTTGGGGAAAGGGCTACGCAACAGAAGGTGCCCGCCGCGCGCTGGAATACGCGTTTACGGAAATGGATCGCGACCATGTCATCAGCCTGATCGCGCCCGACAACGTCGCGTCGATAAAAGTTGCAGAGCGACTCGGCGAAAAAGTAGAAGGCCAGACAAATGTCGTAAATCGCGACGTTTTCATCTACGGAATTGATCGTAAAGATTGGCTGGCCGCGCGCGCTGGGTCGTCACGTTGACTTGGATTTACGGCTCAATCGACATTCGGGCCACCGCTGACATTGGCACCCGCTCGATTTTTCCCGTCTTCAGCACGACCACGATTGTTCCGCCTTCCACAATCACACGGCGAACAGTAGACATTGGTCGGTCGATGCGCGTCCCATCTTTCTGTTCGATGATCAGATGTGGTCCGGGCGGCTCCGAAGGCGGCGTTGCCGGTTGCGTCTCTCCTGACTTCTCTTCCCCTTCCGCGGGTTTTGGTTCGACTTTCGGCTTTGTAGTTCTGGATTTCGCAGTTTTCGGTTTCGCGGTCTTCGGCGTTTCGGTTTCGGACGGTTCAGTTTTCGCCGATTCTGGCTTTGGCTTCTCTGTTTCCGGCGGTTTGGTTCGCGTCGTTCGCGGCGGGCGATTCCGAGCACTGCCCCGCGTCGTGTTGCGCGTCGGCTTCGGTTTCGGTTCCGGCTTCGCCTCAGCTTCTTTTGGCGTTTCGGCTGTTTTCTCTTCCGTCTTGGCTTCTTCCGCTTTCGGCTCTGGCGGTTGCGGGATCGTCGCGCCGACAGACGACAGTCGTCTGGGGTTACGACCCGTCGTCGTCTCTGATTCTGATTCCGTATTCTCTGCTACCGGAATTCCGCCAGTGAATGGCTGAAACGATCCACCAAATGTAATGCGATACGAGCCCGGATCGTCGTCAGGGCTGCGCGCTTCGACGCGCAGAATCAGTATCTGACGCGAGCGGAAGTACACACCCTTTGTCACCTCGGGCGGAATAGTGTTGGCGTAGATACTGATCTTCAGTAGCGGCCGAAACGTCACGGCGGTAAAGATGTCCACGTCACCGTTCAGATTCCTGCTGTTGACTGTCAGTGTGAGATCGCCCGGCGTCGCTTCAAATGCATAGAAGTGCCGCGTCAAACGCGAGTCGCCAACATCGAGCGCGGCAATCGTGCCTGTGATTTCGTTTGTCATCACAGCAGTTGGAAGACTGGCATCATGCGACTGCGCATGACCGACACCCGCTGCGATCCAAAGCAACAGTGGCAGTATGGACAACACGCGCCTTAACTTAAAAATCAGCGATGATTGACGATTTAACAAAGCTGTGTAGGTGCTTACCAAAAAAGATTTTACAGGCGACATACACTTGGCGCAAAAACAGCGCAGCCGTCACAAGGTAAGTGATGCCAGCAACACACTAATCGGCAACTACCTACGGGTAAAGCACCTTGCAATAGAATCTGTTCGGAATTACTATTCGCCAAACAAAGATGGATTCGTCAGTACGGTGACGCTTCCTCCAGAGGACGCAAAAGTTAAACCCCGACGGTCCTCAATTTGATCTGGCTGGCGCCTGCAAGCCTCATCACCAGATCGAAACGAAAGGTAAGTTACGATGACAAAGCCGCCCCCCGTCACCAACGTCCCTATAATTGTGTCAAGCAGGCTTCTGCGGACGAGGCGAGCTTTTGGGGTGGCTTTCGTTGTGCTTGCCTCTCTCTTGAGCACGGTTGGATCATCCGTTTCATCCGCGGGCTCAGATACCCACGTCGAAAATAACGAAGTCTTCTTCGTTAATCTGACGAGTACAGTCGCCACTTCAATCACTGACAATCAGGGTGCGATCCAGATTAACGCACCGTGCGCCACGTACACGTGGAACGGATCAGGCGCGCCCGCAAACACCCTCTGGACTAATACGCTCAATTGGACGCCGGCGCGTCTTGTGCCGAGCTCGTGCGACGCGCTCGTTTTTGACGGCAGCATCACGCCCTCGCCGACAGTAACCGGTATCCCAACTGAGACAGTTAACAGCATACATTTCATCAATGGCGTCGCTGCGACGTTCAATGCCGATACGGTTCTGGCCGGCACGAAGACCTTGACGATTCTCGGCTCAGACGCAGATCTACTTGTCGATGACGGCAGCATTCTCAGTTTAGCTAACAGCACTCCGCTGCATTTGACGTTGACGTCCAATGCCACCGGTTCCATCGCCGGCCAGATCATTTTGCAGGGTGGCGCACATCAATTGCTGACATCCGCTGGCGGCACTGTCACGTTTACCGGCGCGAACGCTTTCACCACCGATTCGACTTACGATGCCAGCACGCACCCATTCGGCGACGGGGACGGGACTAACAACGATTCGATCATCTTCAACAGTGGCGCCGTATACTTCCACAATAACGGCTTGAGTCCATTTGGCGCGGGAAGCAATCATGTCGCGAAATTCAACAGCGGCAGCGAAGCTCGCTTCTTGACGAACACCGGGTTTGAAGCCAACGGCCGCACTTACGCGAACCTGACGATTGGCGATGCAACCACTAAAGTAACAGCCAAAGATCCTTGCGCCGATGTGCCGGGGACCTGCACCGGAAACTTTACTTTCGATAACCTCACGATAAACAGCCCGGCAAGCGACAGCTCTTCGCTGCAATATATCGGTTCAAGCGCGGCCACTACTGTGACCATTAAGGGTGGGATTACGAGCATCGGCGCCGGTGCGCTTGTTTTCCGCACAGCTCCTGATGTGCTGCTCGCCGGCGGCTCAACGGGCGGCATTGTGATCGATGCGGGCGGCCCCATCACCTTCGGAAACGATGGCACTAACGGCGCGGCGGTTCTCTTCGAGAGCGACGCCACCGTTAATTCCGGGACGAGTCTGACGCTTGGTCGCGACGTCCAAATGTCACTCTTCGCGAATCAGACTCTGACGGTTAATGGCGCGCTGAGCGGCGGCCCAAATGGTTATGTAATTGGATTCCTGAAAAAGAATTTTGATGGCTCGAACCTGACGCACGATTTCGAAGTCGGCATCGTCGGATTCTACGATCCAGTTTCAGTCACGTTTGGCAGTATCACGACGCCCGGTAGCGTGACCGCAACAGCGAAAGACGGCGATATCTCTGATGTCGCAAATCCGGTCGTCACGAGCAAGAGTGTCAATGCTAATTGGACCCTTACTAATGGCGGTGTGGCCTTTAGTAATTACAGTGCGACCTTTAACTATTCGGCTTCACAAATTGACGCGGGAGCAAACGCGGCAAACTTCATCGTCGGCAAGCGCGACGGCGGGGTTTGGACACAGCCCAGCGTCACTAGTCCGGGCATGAGTAGCATCACGGCTACCGGCATGACCTCCATGAGCGACTTTGCCGTGGGCCAGAGTCCCAACCGCGCACCGAGTGTTACGAATCCAGGTACGCAGAACAATAGCGAGAACGACATTGTGAGTCTGCAAATTCAGGCGAGCGATCCGGACAACGATACTCTGACCTACAACGCGACGGGACTGCCGACGGGCCTGACCATCGACAACAGCACGGGGTTGATCACGGGCACCGTGGCCGTGGGCGCCAGTTCGACGAATAACGCTTCAGTAACCGCCAGCGACGGTACGCTTACCGGCACGGCGAACTTCACCTGGACGATATCCCACGTTAACGTGGCGCCGATCGCCAGTAACCAAAACGTTGAGACGGCACAGGACACCGCGACGCCTTTGATACTTACCGCGACGGATGCAAACAATTCCGCGCTGACGTATTCGGTCGTTACGCAGCCCGTCCATGGCACACTCAGTGGCACCGCACCGAACCTCACTTATACGCCCGCGTTGGACTATAACGGTGGCGACAGCTTCACTTTCAAAGCGAACGACGGTCAGCTTGATTCAAACGTGGCGACCGTGACGATAACCGTCACGCCGGCGAAAATCAGCTTCCGCTCCGCCTCGTTCGCGCAAAACGTCGGCGCCTCATCGATAACGATCAACAAGCCGAACGGCGTCGCCGTCGACGACGTGATGGTCGCGTCAATCGCGTCAGTCGGGCCGGCGACGATCACGCCGCCCGCCGGCTGGTTCAGGGCCAGGGATCCTCAAACCAGCACTGCTCTCGATTTCACCAGCGGTACGCTCCATCAAGTGATCTATTACAAGGTCGCTGCGGCGGGTGAGCCCGTCTCCTACACATGGATCTTCAGCGCCAAACAGAACGCCAGCGGGGGAATCGCGGCGTACAGCGGGGTTGACACCTCCGCCCCATTCGACGTAGCCGCGGGTCAAAGCAACGGAGGCTCGGCGGCGATCGTCGCGCCATCTATAACGACGCGCGTGGCTGACACGCGGGTGGTGAGCTTCTTCGCCATCGCGTCGAACGCGAGCATCACGCCTCCGGCGCGTATGTCTGAGCGTGGCGAGATGACCTCCGGCAAGGTGAAGGTGGCAACGGAGATCGCTGACGTCAATTGGCCGTCGATCGCGAATACTGGGCCGCGCACCGCTACGGCCTCCATCGCGGCGGTGAACATCGGCCAAATGCTCGCGCTCAGGCCGTCGTTGGCCATACCGCAACAACCGCCAGCTCCGGGAAGTCTCACCGCGACCGCCGGGAACGCCGTCGTAACGCTGAACTGGAGCTCCTCGGCGGGCGCCGACACCTATAACGTGTACCGCTCGATCACGGCCGGCGGTCCATACGACTCGCAAATTGTTGGTGGTCTCACATCCACAACATACAACGATCCGAGCGTCACCAACGGCACGACCTACTACTACGTTGTGAGGGGCGTAAACGCAGCGGGAGAGAGTGCCAACTCACCGGAAGCGAGTGCCATACCGAACGCGTGTGCGGGCGTTAACATCGGCTTATCGCCAGACTCATTGCCGTCGGGAACAGTCGGGGTTTTGTACTCGCAGACGATTACCGCAACTGGAGGCTCGGGCTCTTTCACCTTCGCGCTGACGTCCGGCTCGCTGCCGCCTGGCTTATCCCTGGCGTCAAGCGGTTTGCTGTCAGGCAAGGCCAAAAATGGTGCTGGTGGGAAGACCTACAGCTTCACGGTCAAGGCCATCGACGCGGGCGGGTGTACAGGCAGTCGCGCGTACATTTTGGCAATCCAAAGGTGAAACTCCCGTTTTCACTGATGAGGAGAAAATACGAACGGTAGCTCCTTGAGCTTCATGACGCGCATATGCTGCGAGTTGGTGATTCGCTTCCGAATCTTTTGCAGCAGATTATAAATTCTGCGACTCAGCGGCTTTACTCTGAGTGCAGCACTACCCCGCCAACTTCACAACCGACGCGAACATCACTGAGTTCCAAAGACACAACCTAAATGCCGCGAGTTCACTTGCACGAACCGACTGACGCAGCGTGTTTTTTTTCAAATTTCAGTCTTGCAATTGCGAGGGACCTGAGAATATGATGCCGCCACTTCATATTAGGCGAAGCGCACGGTCGGACTCCCATGGTGTTACGAAAACACGCTGATGCGAAGGCTTTGGCTTTACCCTGGCAAACTCAGTGAACTGATTGACTTGGGTCTTGGTTATTATCCGTCACAGATCTGACGAACTGTACTCCGCAC
>JBKPPE010000188.1:0-2557 GCA_046733375.1 Acidobacteriota bacterium
CCAGGCAGAGCGTTGGTTCTTTGGCGAATGGATCCATCCAAACCTTGTACGGATCCGGGATCAACAACATGTCTGATTCGTGAATCGCTGCCCACCCGCGAATCGACGACGCGTCAAAACCGAAGCCGTCTTCGAACGACCCTTCGTCCAGTTCACTGATGGGAAAAGTAAGGTGTTGCCAGGATCCGGGCAGATCCGTAAAGCGAGTGGAAACAAACTTCGCACCCTGTTCCGAGGCGTACTTCAAGATTGATTTAGCGTTCATTTAATCTCCTATCGAAAGAAAAGTGAGTGATGCTGATGACCTTCGCCCCGAAGCGTCGATTTGGTGCGAAGACTATGGTGGAATGAGCCGTGTGCGGCGCGCGAAACGTCATTAACCGCGCAACTAAAAAACGTGCATTATAGCCCCGGAATTGTTTCTGTCAATCAATTTGTTAGGATTTATTTTGCGATATCAAGCCGCAGAAAGTGCTCCCGCCATCGCGTCAAGTGACCAAACTTAGCGACGAAAACATCACATTTGCGGCCAAAAAAAGTTATAGACCGACCCCCTGTTTTCTGTTAAATTTTGCGGTCAAGGTTCCAACCCCAACAGATCCGCCCGGAATAGCATCCACAGCCGGTTGCGCGCGGATTAACGCGTGGAGGCCTCGTCAGGGAGAAACCGCTAGTTGACCACTGCTATCGAACAGACCGTCGAAACCTACGGAATTGAGAATTGGGGCGCAGGCTACTTCGACGTAAATCGAAAAGGAAATCTGGTCGTTCGCCCTGGTGAAGGCGACCCGCGCGCGGCCGACGTGCGCGAAATCATCGACGATCTGGCCCGTCGCGGAATTACCGCACCGGTGCTGCTTCGGTTTCCGCAGCTCGTGGCTGCGCAAGTGCGCAAACTGCAACGCGCCTTCAGCAAATCGATTCGCGAATTCGAATATCAGGGCGCGCATATGTGCGTCTACCCGATGAAGGTGAACCAGCAACGCTCCGTCGTCGAAGAATACTTGCGGGAAGGTTCGCGCTACGACTTCGGTTTGGAAGCCGGATCGAAGCCGGAGCTCTACGCCGCGCTCGCTTTGGAACAATCGCCCGACAGCTTGCTCGTGCTCAACGGTTTCAAAGACGAAGAGTTTATTGAGTTGGCTTTTGCGGGCGCGAAGTCCGGCAAGCGCGTCGTCATTGTGATCGAGAAACTAAGCGAGCTGGATCACATCCTGCGCATCGCCGAGAACCACGAAGGCAACGCGCCGATGATCGGGATGCGAGTGAAGCTTTATTCAAAAGGCTCGGGGCGTTGGGAGAAATCCGGAGGTGAAGCTGCGAAGTTCGGACTGACAACGACTGAGTTGTTGGAAGTCATCAATCGTCTGAAAGACGCCGGCCGCACAGACATGCTGCGCCTGCTGCACTTTCACATTGGCTCGCAACTCACGGACATCAAGCGCATCAAGAACGCGATGAAGGAAGCCGCGCGGGTGTACGCCAAAGTTCATCAAATGAAGGTGCCGATCGACCTGCTCGATGTCGGCGGCGGGATGGCCGTCGATTACGATGGCTCGAAGACGGCGTTTGATTCGTCGGCGAACTACAACGCGCAGGAATTCGCCAACGATGTCATTTACACAATCAAGCAGGTTTGCGATGACGAAAACGTGCCGCACCCGACGATTATCCAGGAATCAGGCCGGTTTCTTTCCGCGTATCACGCGATTTTGGTGACGAACGTGCTCGATGAAATCGAGACGGTCGTTGAAGACATCACGCCGATTGAAATCGACGAAGACGATCCGCAGGTTGTGATCGAACTGGGCGAATTACGTGAAGCAATTTCGATCAAGACTTATCGCGAGTACTATCACGACGCGCTCGAACATCGTGAAGAGTTATTTACCCTGTTCAATCTCGGGCTGATTTCACTGGAAGACCGCGCGAAGGGTGAAGTGCTTTTTTGGGACGTTTGCGAGCGCGCCGACCGTTACGCGCAGCAATCGAAATATGTCCCGGAAGAGTTTGACGACCTGCGGCGATTGTTGTGCGCGAAATATCTCACCAACTTTTCCGTTTTCAAATCCGTCCCGGATCACTGGGCGCTCGATCAACTTTTCCCGATCGTGCCGATTCAGATGCTGAATAAACCGCCGACTGAGTTCGCTACGCTCTGCGACATCACGTGCGATTCCGACGGCGTGGTCGACAAGTTTGTAGATCTGCACGACGTGAAGCAGACGCTCGAATTGCATAAGCTCGATCCGGCCGAGCCCTACTATCTCGCCTTTATGCTGGTCGGCGCCTATCAGGAAGTGATGGGCAATAACCACAACCTTTTCGGTGCGCCCAACGAAGCGCAGATCCATATCGACGACGAAGGCTATCTCATCAAGAAAGTTATTCGTGGCACGACTGTCGGCGAGGCGGCCGGCCGGGCGCGGTATGAGCGCGGCTTGCTTCACGATGGTTTTCGCCGGCAAGTTACTCAACGCATCAAGGACGGCGAATTGAGCGAGGCGGAAGGCTCGGAACTGGTGAACTTTTACGAGTCGCGGTTTGATGCCTACAC
>JBKPPE010000189.1:0-5619 GCA_046733375.1 Acidobacteriota bacterium
CAACACCTCCGCGATGCCGGGGTAGAGAATGTTCTCTGCGTAGCCGACCTCGCCGTACCGCTCGCGATACTTTGCGACAAAACCATCGAGCGCGGAGGGTGAACTTAAGCCGGTGATTGAGCTGAACGCCTGATCGAGCGGAGGTCCAACGTACACCGCCAATGCAGAAAGAGGAAGTTCTGCGTAACCAAAGTGCGAAAGCGCGTAATTGATCGATCGCCCGATGCCGACCAGCGGATCGCTCAGCGTGCCGTCCAAATCAAACAATATTACGTCGTGGGATATTGTCATGGCGCGTGATCGTTCCTTAACCACAACGTCGACACTGAGTTTTTGGGCCTTGCTAAGACACTACGCCAGACTCACTGGACTGCCAACGCTAATCAAGCCGGTCCGCACGACCGTCGCATACACGCCGGCATTATTCTGGTTGAGACGCACTACGGTTTTCATTACACGCGCGTCTATTTCCGCTGTATGGGGATCCAAATTAATCATCACGCAACGCACATCAGGCATCGTGACGTGGACGGCGGGACCGGCCGCATCGTTGTCACCAAACACCAGCGTGCCGCCCACCCAATTGTCCTCGAGGAATGGCTCGTCACTTTCTGTCTCGACTAAGATGTTCGCTCTGAAGCGGCGACGATCGAGGTCGCCTTTCAGACCAGCCTCGCGACCGATGCCTTTAATAGTCGACTGACTGATCACCGAGATTGGCGCTTCATCAAAAATTCCGTGCTTGAGATGCATTAGCTCGAGACCGTTGCCGAAACGCTCGTTTATCTCGCTGTTCAATTCGACGCTTCCTAACGCTAACAAGGATCCGCTCGGTGTTCGCACATGAGTCGGAAGTGGCTCGCTCGTGCTTTCGTCGAGTCCGACTGGTTGGTAAAGGAGAAGTTCCGGCAGTTTACTCGCGCTGAGCCAGGGGAACCCGTTGTCCGCTCCAATTCGTCGAAACGCGAATCGCCGATCGCCTCTCAATCCATGCCAACCAAGGATTGCTGAGTCCGTGGCAATGCCCGCCATTGACTTGACGGGGTAGCGGGTGATTTCACGAACGTAACCAAGCTGAATCATATGTTCACCGGACCCGAGCAAACCTTCATTTATTTCTCAATTTTCGCAATGCGAGTCGCAAGCACGCCGGGGTTTGGCGGCTTGACTCCGGCGCGGTCGTAAATCAAACGACCTTTCCATGTCACACCCTTTCGCGTCCGGATTTTGATGCTTGAATCCAGCAACATCGTGTAGAGCAATGCCAAACCGAGCGGCGTCGTCAGCGCGTAGACGGAAGCGACCCCCGACCTGAAACCGCTCAACATCAGAACGGCAACTTGCATTAGCCACGCCAGCATCGCCGGAATGAACAGTTGCCAAAGATATGCGTCAAATCCAGCGGTGATTCCAATCGCCGAAATTAATGCGACGACAGGTGGAACTACAGCCATAACGTACATCGAGAGCGCGCACACAAATGCGAAGCCAAATGAAAACTTAAAGCCGGAAAACCAAGTCCTGGTGCAACTCTCCCATATCTCTCCAAAACCCCGATACATGCGAGTGCGCAGCAAATTCGGAGCATGGACCGTAAGCATTCGGCCGCCCGAATGCTTGATCATCTCAGCCAGTCGGATATCTTCCACCACTTCATTTTTGAGCGCCTCATAGCCGCCGACACGCGCCAACGCTGAACGGCGCATCAGAAAAAAACCGCCGATGCCGAGAGCGCCGGGTGTTTTTGGATTATCGGTACGATACGCTATGGTGAACATGAGCGTCACCCACGCCCACGTCTGAATCATTATTCGTTCCCAAAATGACTCCGTTTGGAAATAGGGAATGAGCGAGATTGCATCGGCCTGTTGCGCCTGGGCAGCAGCGAGCGCTGTTCGCAATGCTTCCTTCTCAAAAATCATGTCCGCGTCCGTCGCCAGGATCCATTCGCCGCGCGCCCGTTTTAATGCCTGATGCATCGCGTGCGGTTTGCCCAGCCACCCAGGTGGCAAATCTTCACCTTCGAACACTTGCAGGCGACTGTCAGCCTGCGCAAGTGATCGCAAAATCGACAGGGTTTTGTCTGTCGAGCGATCGTCGATGGCGATGACTTCAAATGAGTGATAGTCCTGGGCGAGGATCGAACGAATAGAATCTGCCAATACCCGATGTTCTTCATTGCGCGCTGGGACTACCGCTGACACCAGCGGCGCGTCATTGGTTGGAACCTCGTTGTTCGCGGGCAAGAGTGGTCTTCGGCGCGAAAGACCATAGATCGTTAGCACCAAGCTTATTATCCACGCGAGGACGAGCGCCCATAACAGGTACGCGACGATACTCAGTCCCGTGAACTGAATAAGCATTAACATCTAACCAGAATAATCGAGGCTCGCGGGCATCCATCGTGAAGCTAAGAATGAAATTTCGACGGCACGTTTTCCCGGCCCCACTTCAGGACTTGCGCCATCCAAACCAATTCATCCAGAAAGTCTTTCACTCTTTTCTCGAATGCCGGATCGAGAAGCGTGCCGCTGTCGTCAAACGTCTTCTGTACAAACGGAAAGTTCAAGTCGGCAAAGGTTGCCGCCAATCCTAACTCGCGGACCATGGGCACCATCGCTTCGATGACGCGCGTTCCGCCCCAAGGTCCGGCTGAGACGCCAACGAGCGCGACGGCTTTGTGCACGTACTCTCTGAGCAACAGGTCTAAAACGGCTTTCAAGATTCCGGGATAACCGTGATTGTATTCTGGGGTAACGATTACCAGTCCGTCGGCTTTCACAATCGCGTCGCGCCATTCGGGAAAACTGTCTTTGATGGCTTGCCCGTAATCATGTTGCGGCAAAGCGAAATCCGTCACATCAAACAGGCGAGTTTCGATATCCCCGCGGGTGCGCATTTGCTCCGCGAGCCATCGCGCCGGAAAAATGCTGTGACGGTCTTTCCGATTTGTGCCGACTAAGACGGGAATATTCAGCATGGTCACGGACTATTCGTAACTCAACGCCTCGACGGCATCCTGGCGGGCTGCGCGCAGAGCGGGATAAAGAGCGCCGATCGAGCCACCGATCAATCCAACGACGAGTGAGATCGCGATCCACTTCGGTTCGATGTCCACAATCAGCGAGGTGGAACGCATTACAGTGGCGCGCAGGACCAGCGTCAGGAGCACTCCGATAAAGACGCCGAGCACGCTCACGAGAATTGCTTCCTGTTCGATGACCCACGCAATTGATGCTTTCGACATGCCGAGTGATTTCAAGATGCCGATTTGCCGGGTGCGTTCGGTGACGGTCGTGTACATCGCCAGCAGAATGACGAGCGTGCTGATCGTGGCCGCGACGCCGATGACGACTTTCAGAAAGACATTGAGCGCGGGAACGCTGGACATATAAATCTCGGGCAGGTCGCGCGTGAAGATAACCTGATCGTCGGGGAACTTCTCTTTGATGCGTGCGGCGACTTCTTCCTGAAGCGCGGGATTCTCACAGGCAATGAGAATGGCGTTGCAGCGATTCTCGCTGCCGACTTGATCCTGCATAGTCGCCAGCGGAATCTTCAGACGAGCGCCACCCGGCGGCTCGTACACGCCCACGATTTGAAAGGGACGTTCGTAGAGCATGATCGTTGAGCCTATGTCGACCTGATGCTCGTTCTTCCATGCCGCGTCGACAATGACCTCGTCGCCTTTGTCGAGTTTTCGGCCCGCGCGAAGCGTTAAGCCCGTGAGGGCTGCGTAGTCGTCAAACGGAATTCCTTCGATTAGTCGCGATCCGAAACCGCTGTCACTACGATCAAGACCCTGCGCGATAGGCACGGCCATGCGGACACCTTGGAGCTGTTTTAGCTCGGCAGCGTGTCCGATGGGAATGGTGAAAGATTGTGCGCCGCTCAGACCGATGGTACCGGCGGGACGCAGAAGAATCTCCGCGCCAATGTTCGCTTCTCGGCGCCCGCGTTCGCGCAGCACACCGTGCGCCAACCCAACGGTGAACACAACCAGCAGGACGCCGAGCGCAATTCCCGCAATGCTCACCGCCGTGCGCGCCGGGCGATGCGCGATGTTGGAAAGCACGAGGCTGTCGGCAAGCTTCTGAAGTCGCGGACTGCGGTGCAACATACTGGCCCAGGCATTCGGTACCGCGCGCCACGTTAGAATAAAGAGACCGATGACCGTCCAGAAAATGATTGCGGCTTTGCGGACAATTGCGAGCGCCAGACCGATGGCGGTGGTATAACCCAGCGTTCTCAGAATGATTCCATTGCCTGTTTCGTAGACGCCGATCGTGCCGGGAACGAATCCAAATGCGAAGTTAATCACTTTTGTCAGTGACTCAATGATGTAAGCCGCGCCGGCGGTTGATGTGTAACCCAACAGCCGCAGCGTCACCCACACCTCGATCACGCTGCTGACGTGCGACGCGATGTCGAGCGCGCACATCGACAGGAATGCCGCGCGACGTCTGACAAAAAATGCATAAACGGTGAGTTCGACGCGATAGATGTGATGCCGTCGGGTGCGCAGGAACCGCGGGCGAAAGCCTTTGCGCGCGAGTTTGTCGATGAGCGCGGTGATCAAGGTTGCGCGACGACGAGTCGCCAGGGCTGTTGCCACCAGACCAAGAAACGCGATCGCCGCGATGATGATCAGCATCTCTCGTGCTACGGGCGGCACGGCGTACGCAAACAGCATCAACATTGCGCCGCCGAAAATCATCAGCACGACCGATAAGTTGTAGAGCAGGTTGTCGACGACCAGCGCGGGAACACCATGCACCAGCGGCACGCGCTTTCTCAGCAGCGCGATTTTCGTCGGCTCACCGAGCAGCGGACCGGCGAATGTCAGAAAGCTCATCGACTCGCCGCCAAGTCGCGCCGCGAACGCCTGCATGAAGCTGAAGCGGCGATGTTCAGCAGGCACCGAAATGCGCATCGAGATCGTGCGCAGCACGTGGCGCAGACCGTTCAGCGCGACCACAATAAAGAAGCCAAAGCCGACTCGGCTCAACGCCGTGAAAATCGGCTGCACCCCGACGCGCCGAACGACGTACCACAACAGCAATGCGCCCAGGACGAACGCAACCGCCTGCGCCCAGGCGACTGTCCGTTTGTGCTTTTGAGACTTGGTTGAGTCTGTCATTTCAGACCTAGTCAGAACCACCTGCGGTAGCGGGTGGTTGATCTTGGCTATTATTCATCATCGAAGTCAGGCAATTCGTCACCTTGTCCAAACAAAACATAATCGATTGCGCGGGCTACGCTTTTCTCGTTCCAAAGATATCGGTTACTTCCTTTATCGACCCATGGAGTTCGGGACTCTTCCAACATCCGTTCTCGCGCATCTTTCGAGTCGCATTTGCCTTGAAAGCATTCAGGGCAGTTTCCGGCTTTGCGCCGGCGCAAACTACGACATGAACGTGGTTGGTGCGCACATTAATCGCTTGGAGCTCCCATCCGCGAATTCTGCAAGTTTCATCCACTGCCTCTTCAACACATCGCCGCTGATTAGTGTTTAAGATCACCGCATCACCGATCATCCTTTGGTGTTCTTTTCGATCCATTTCTTAACCGGTGGCAATCGCGCAGACTTGTACTTGTTTCTAAAACGATTTACTGAAC
>JBKPPE010000190.1:0-5197 GCA_046733375.1 Acidobacteriota bacterium
CGGCCTTTATATCGGATTCATTGAGCGCGGAATCAATCTACTCGAAACGCAGAAGCGTTATGACGCGGCAGTTCGCTCATTCGAACTTGCAACTCAAGCGTTGCCCGAACGCCCGGGCGGTTTCTATTATTTGGCGGCAGCATATGCTTCGAATTCCGAAAAAAAGAAATCCCTGGTTGCGCTCAAAACAGCGCTGGAGAGAGGCTTCACAGACATCCAGTTGATTAAGTCAAACCCCGCGTTCGAATCGCTGCGGGATGACCCTGTGTACCAGGAACTGATCAAGAAGGCCGCGCCAAATTCGTAGGTTTCGGATGTATTGCTTTGACTTTGCGATCCTTCGCGCCTTTGCGTCTTTGCGTGAGACTGTCTGACTGGCAGGGTGCTGGTGCACGCAAAGGCGCCAAGCCCGCAAAGGCAGGCAAAGCAAGACAGTACTTAAATATCCGACTGATCTCGGAAATGATTCTTCAGGCTTTTCCCTTGTGATATAAGTTTGCCGCTTTTCGAGGTTCACAATAGTTCGCTCGCCCTAATGCCATGAAAATTCACCTGCTCATCCTCAGTTTGCTGCTGCTCACGTTTTCGCCGGCCGAAACCAAGGTCGCGCCGGCAACTGTGATTTTCACGAACGGCAACATCTACACCGCCAACGATCGTCAACCGCACGCACAAGCCATCGCCGTGAGAAACGATCGGATTGTCTATGTCGGAACCAATGCCGGCGTAAAGCAGTATCAGGGCGCGAACACACGCGTGATCGATCTGCACGGCCAAACGGTTTTGCCGGGCATGACCGATGCGCACTACCACTTCATCGGCGTCGGCGCGCGCGAGATGAACCTGAACCTGGAAGGCATCACCAACCTCCAGGATTTTCTCGCAAAGGTGAAAGCGCGCGTCGATCAGGCGAAGCCCGATGAATGGGTGACCGGCCGCGGTTGGATTGAGACGTTCTGGACGCCGCCGGTTTTTCCCACGCGTGGGGACCTCGACAAGATCGCGCCGAACAATCCGGTGTTTCTGACGCGCGCGGATGGTCACGGCGCAGTCGCCAACAGCGCCGCGTTGAAAATTGGCGGTGTGACAAAAGAAACGAAGGATCCTTTCGGCGGACAAATTGTTCGCGACAAAGATTCAGGCGAACCCACCGGAATGCTCCTCGACAACGCGCAGGGTTTAGTTTCGAAACACATTCCGGCCGCGGTCGAAGGGAATACCGAGCAGGCAATGTTGCTCGCCGATCAGCGCAGCATCATGCTCGGTTGGACACAGGTGCAAGATCCGGGCGGCAGTTATCGCGATGTCGAGCTGTACAAAAAACTCTACGGCGAAGGAAAGCTGAAGATCCGGATCTACAAAGCAGTGTACGGTCCCGGGCCGGAAGCGAATCGGTTATTGAAAGAAGGCCCAATCCTGGAAGCCTTCGACAATCACTTCAACGTGCGTTCGATCAAAGTCGTTTCCGACGGCGCGCTCGGCTCGCGGGGTGCCGCTTTGCTCGAGCCCTACAGCGATGTGCCTGAAATCAAAACAGCCGACGGGCGGATGGAACGCAACGTCGGTTTTCTGCGCGTGAAAGAAGAGGACCTGCTGCCAATGTTGAAAGAAGCTTTGCAAAAAGGCATTCAGGTCGAGACACACGCCATCGGCGACCGGGCTAACCGTTTCATTCTCGACGAGTATGAAAAGGCGTTTGAGGCTGTGCCGCTGTTAGGCAAGCGAGATCCGCGTTGGCGCGACGAGCACTCGCAAATCATCAATCCGGCTGACATTCCGCGCTTTGCCAAACTTGGCATCATTCCTTCCATGCAGCCGTCGCATGCGATTGGCGATCTGCATTTTGCGCCGAGCCGTCTCGGACCCGAACGGTTGAAGGGCGCATATGCGTGGCAGAGTCTGCTGAAAACCGGTGTAGTCATTCCCGGCGGATCCGATGCGCCGGTCGAGCGCGGCGAACCGATGATCGAATTCTATGCAGCCGTCGCGCGCAAAGACATTCGTGGGTTCTCCGGCGAAGGCTGGCACCCGGAAGAAAAAGTCACGCGCGAACAGGCGCTGAAGATGTTCACGATTTGGCCGGCTTATGCCGCGTTCGAAGAGAAGCTGCGCGGATCGATAGAGATCGGCAAGCTCGCTGACCTGACCGTGCTATCGGCGGACATCATGAAAATTCCCGAAATGGACATCCTCAAGACGCATTGTGTAATGACTGTGATCGGCGGAAACATAGTGTTTGAAGCGAAATAGGCGCACGTAAGGCGAACCCTGTTCCCAACGCCGAGTGGTTTTAGTGCAAAAGCTCCGCTCGCCTGTATCGAAGACTTACAAGACGAATGCAACACTAGGGCGCGATCATTTCGCGCCCTGTAAATTTCTTCAGCATTCAACTGAATCGTTGATAACAGGCGCGTTGGCACAATCGTTGCTGAACCCTGACTCGACTAAAAGGCAGAAGAAGGTAGGTAATTCGGGTCAGGCTCTGAGACAAAAAATTTGGTAGGTGCTTTGGGGGAGGCGCTTCCCATCTTGAGCGATGGCGGCTCTTTCGGGGGAACAGAGTTGCCAAGGCGGTCGCAGGGCAAAAAAGGCAGGGCTGCTGATGACGGCCTGTAGAGGTTAGGGGGAGCCTCGCAGGATTATCAACAGCCCGTCAGCCTTTTAGTCATTGAGTTGTTCAGAGGCGGGCGTTGCCCGCCTTTTTTCTGCCTGTTACACTCGCCGTTCGTTCTTCTATTCACAATTCACGATTTACCATTCACCAGCCCGTGTCTGCTCCAAACATTGAAACGATCGTCTCGCTCGCGAAGCGTCGCGGCTTCGTCTATCCATCATCGGACATCTACGGCGGCTTGGGCAGCGCCTGGGATTACGGCCCAATGGGCGTCGAACTCGCGAACAACGTCCGGCAGGCTTGGTGGCGTTGGATGGTTTATGAACGCGACGACATGGAAGGGTTGGACTCATCGATCATTCTGAATCGCCTGGTCTGGAAATACTCAGGCCACGAAGATACGTTCACTGATCCTCTCGTCGATTGTCGCGAATGCAATACCAGGCTCCGCGCAGACAAGCTCGACGATGGAAAATGTCCGGAGTGTGGTTCGAAGAATCTCACCGAGTCGCGCGCTTTCAATCTGATGTTCCGCACGCACGTGGGCGCGACCGCAGAAGATGATCCGGAATCGCTCGTCTATCTTCGTCCCGAAACCGCGCAAGGCATCTTTATCAATTTTCTCAACGTGCTGAACACGAGCCGGCGCAAGCTGCCTTTCGGCGTCGCCCAAATCGGCAAATCGTTTCGCAACGAAGTCACGCCCGGCAACTTCATCTTTCGCACGCGCGAGTTCGAACAGATGGAGATGGAATACT
Organism: Acidobacteriota bacterium; assembly: GCA_046733375.1. Lineage (GTDB taxonomy): Bacteria > Acidobacteriota > Blastocatellia > Pyrinomonadales > Pyrinomonadaceae > UBA11740. The sequence continues at coordinate 3,373 of JBKPPE010000190.1, forward strand.
TCGTCAAGCCTGGCGAAGACGAAGCCGCGCATCAGGAATGGATCGACGCGTGTTTGCAGTGGTATCTCGACATCGGTGTCTCGCGCGAAAACCTGCGGTTGTACGAACAGCCCAAGAAAGAACTCGCGCATTACGCCAAGCGCACGGTCGATATTCAGTATCGTTTCTTTCCTGAGCGTGAAGAGGAAGAACGTCAATGGGATGAGCTGATGGGCATCGCGAACCGCACGGACTTTGATCTCAAGACGCATTCAAAGAAACCGGAGGACGCGGAGGGGAAGCGGCTCAATCCGGATTCAACCGAAGACCTTTCGTATTTCGACGAGCAGACAAAACAACGCTTCTATCCATACGTCATTGAGCCGGCGGCTGGCGTAAATCGCACCCTGCTCGCGTTGCTGATGGATGCCTATTCGGAACGGACAAATGAAAAAGGCGAGACCCGCGTCATTCTCAAGCTGCATCATTCGATGGCGCCGATCAAAGTCGCAGTGTTGCCGCTGGCAAAGAACAAACCTGAGATTGTCGGCATGGCCAAAGCCATCAAGCGCTCGCTGCAACCCGTGATGCGCACGGTTTACGACGACACTGGCGGCATCGGCAAGCTGTACGCTCGGCAGGACGAAATCGGCACGCCTTTTTGTGTGACAGTCGATCACCAATCTCTCGAAGACGAAGCCGTCACCGTGCGCGATCGCGACACGTGGGAGCAGGAGCGCGTGAAGGTTGCGGACCTTTCGAGTCACCTGCTCCAGAGACTTATCCCAAGCGCGACTTGATGCCCCTTTTGAAAAGAGTATCCTAGACCCGAAACTCCCCGTACCCGTCTGAACTGAAAGGAGAAAACTATGAAAATCTCTTCAAGACTTGCTCTGAGTTTCCTCATCGCAGTGTTTTTCTCTCTTAGCTTGCCTTCAGCTTTTGCTCAGCAGCTTGTTTCTCGTGGTTCACGCGCTACTACTCTGCCTCTCACGGTCGCTAGTACGATTACCACGCTCTATGCCAACGATCCGCTCGCGCATTCGCTTTGTTTCACTGACGCCAAAGAAGGCGGCGTCTTTCAAAATGGTGAACCGCGCAATCGCTGTAGCCATATCGAGTTTGATGCCTACAAGACGGGCAGCCTAAGTGTAGGGATTGAAGGCGGCGAACTCGGGCGAATTATTGATCTCGGAACGGACGACGACCTGAGTAGACAGTACGGATATCAACAAACGGTTGGCAAAGGTCAGGGCTTCGCATCGATCGAATTTCGCGATGGCAAACTCGTCATCATGAAGGACCGCAAAGCCGGCACGCGTCAGGAACTTACGCAGGGAACTTCACTTTTCGAAACCGGCAAAAGTACCGCCTCGGCTGAGGCAAAAGCGGGACATATCTATCTCGCGCGAATTACCGACTCACACAACAAGGACTTTCAGATTCTAGTCAAACTCCTGATGTTGACCGCGCGGCCCGGCGAGTCAGTCACGTTCAGGTGGGAATTGCTCTGAGGAGTTGGTATGGCAGCTGCGAATTATCGAGAGACGGCCATTGCTTTTCTGAAACAAGCCGCGACAGGAAAGCTCGACGAAGCCTACGCCTTGGTCAGCCCACACTTTCGTCATCACAATGCGTACTTCGCGGGCAATACCGAATCTCTGAAAGCGGGCATGGCCGACGCGCACAAACAGTTTCCGAATACGAAAATCGACGTCCAACGAGCGATTGCCGAAGGTGATCTGGTCGCGGTGCATTCACGAGTTCAGCATGCGCCAGACAGACCCGCCATTGCAGTTGTGCACATTTTCCGTTTCGAAGACGGCAAGATTGCCGAGCTTTGGGA
>JBKPPE010000191.1:0-2629 GCA_046733375.1 Acidobacteriota bacterium
GTTTGCGTCCATGCAAACCAATGTCGCGTGAACGCGCGATTGATCCCCAGCGGCCGTGCTTCTGAAAAACAAAAATCACATGGTCGAGTAAATCGATCGATTCGATATCCAACAACAGTGGCGGACAGCCATGCTGCTCGAGGATCACCGCGGCAGAGACGCAAGCTTCCAAACAGTGTGCCGTGTTTCGCTTAACGACTTCGCGGAATGAACGCATGGTGCCGCCCTGTCGTTCCCAGTTGTAAGGCATCTCAGTGAGCCAGTGTTGTACCTTGGCAGGAGTGTTAAGCCGTCGAATCAGGTTCCATTCTTTCTGAGTGAAAGTGTTTCGGCCGGGTTTGCGGTCCATCGGTTTAAGCTAATAGCAGACGCGTGTGCGAAAACGCAAAACGATTGACGGAAAACTTTTGGCGTCTCGAAACCTATTCGCGACATCGCTCGTACCTAGGACAATTATGAAGGCTGCTCATCTCCAAAGGCTCTCAAGAGTCGTTTTGCTTCTAGCGGTCATCTTCGTTACGCCGGCGCTCGCTGCGGCGCAGATGTACACCGTGCTGATGTTCGATCCTAAAGGCGACGCCCGCGATCCTGCCCTCGGCGACGCTGCGCAACTTGCTTATCACTACGACAAAGAGCAGGACATGGTTTGGTTTCGCATTGCTTTTTATGAAAAGCCAAATGACCAGGCGTTTGGTCTGAGACTCTTTTTCGACACCGGCGCCGACGATGCAAACAAGATGAATTGGCCGAACGCAAACAGGAACTTCAAGTTTGACACAGTGGTAACCGCTGATGTGACTCGGAGCGCAGATGGATATAGAGGAACGATCGGTGTTGGCGACGTTGCGGGGATCAAGGCGGATCAGCCGACCAACAGGCGCCAAAACAATTTGCAAATCCGAGTCGAAGGAGACTCAATCATCATCGGCGTCAAGCGCACCGATATCACGGACAAGACCAAGATCAACTTCATCGCGAGTATCGGCGCCGGACAGCAAGGGAATGATGACATCCCGAACGTGGGATTTGCAGCCATCGACTTCTCAAAAATTACTCCGGGTGTGCGCGAGATTGATGTGAGCCGCAACAACCTTGAGCTACCGAAAGGTCATAAGACTGTTTCCGATAACGATCCGCCGGTGATTGTAAAGAAGGGTCGCGGGAAACAAGCGCTGATCCTGGTTCCGGGGATGTATTCGGGAAACAAATCGTTTGACGGCTTCATCGCCCGCAACGAATCGCAATACAAGATCTTTCTGGTAACACCGCCGGGCTTGAATGGAACGCCGCCGCGCGCCGTGCCTGCCGCGGGATCCAGCTTCAGCGAATTGACATGGACGCGCCGGCTCGAGCGAGACATCGTCGATCTTGTCCGCAAAGAAAAGCTGGAAAGACCTGTGATCCTCGCCGAACGTCAACCAGCGGCGCAGGCTGCCATCGAACTTGCGGTCGAACATCCCGACAAGGTCGGCGGTGTAATCCTGGTAGGAACAAACCTGGTGCAGTTCTTTCCGTCGCCGCGAGATCCCACAAGAAAGGCACCCATAGCTTTCGCGGATCGAGGCCCATTCATCAACGAAACGTGGGCCGCGAAGTGGTTCAAGTACGTAACTCCGGAGACCTGGAAAAATGGTGACCTTGGCAAGCAATTGCTAAGCGTCGACCCAGTCCGAGCCCAGACAGCATGGGACGAACTCGAAGCCACGCCGGTTGAGATTAAGATTCGTTACCTTCTCGAATTCTGGGCCTCAGATGTGACGCAAGGTTTTGATCGATTGAAGATTCCAGTGTTGGCGCTTGTGCCGGGCTTTGACGAAAAATTTCTGGCAGAGCCGGCAAACGCTTTCGCCAAGCCCGCGTTTCTGGATGTCTGGGACACTCTCGTCCCAAAGAGTCCGCATCTCGAACTCGTCAGGATTCCGAATGCACGTATGCTTGTACTCGATGATCAGCCTCAAGCTGCGGACCAAGCCATTGCGGCCTTCATCAAGAAAGTTAGTCAATAGTAAATCTGAATCGTAAATATATCGCTGTCCCCGGCAATTCTATTCACGATTTAGGATTCAGGACTTACGTGATTCGGATCACATCGTTGGTGAGTTTCGATCTCATCAATGATTTGGGTAGTGTCCCAGTTTGGGTTTGCTCCGTGTCTCCGTGCGTTCTCTGTGCCTCTGTGGTGAAATTAGCTAAACAAAACTCACCACAGGGACACTGAGCTCTTTCACAGAGACACAGAGTAAGAGCGATTAGGACACTATCAATGACTTGATTCAGCTTGTTTCTCATGTAAGACTTACCCTTAATTATTCCCAGCAATTCATCCTTAGATCGGAGCAAAAAATGAGTTCTCCTGTTGCACAGAAAACAGTCACGCGCGATGCTTCGAAGCCTTTGAGCACGAATGTGCACCTGCTCAATTGGGTCGAGAAGATGGCGAACCTGACGAAGCCGGCGGCCATTCATTGGGTCGATGGCTCAGGCGAAGAAGACGAGCAACTCAAAGCGGAAATGGTCGCGGCCGGAACGTTCATTAAGCTGAATGAAGAGCTTTGGCCGGGTTGTTATTACGCGCGCTCGCACCCATCTGATGTCGCGCGCGTGGAAGATCGAACGTTCATCTGCTCAC
>JBKPPE010000192.1:0-3669 GCA_046733375.1 Acidobacteriota bacterium
ACGACAAACCGCAACGCGACATCCTTCAGGAAATCCTGACTGACGCCGGCTACGACGTGACGTCGGCAGCGTCCGGCGAAGCGGCCCTGAAATTTGCCAAGGAACGTAATTTCGATCTCGCACTGACGGATTTAAAAATGACGGGCATGGACGGCATTGAGCTGCTTCAGCATCTGCTCACGATGGACAAGTCCATTGTCGTCATTCTGCTCACCGCACACGGCACGATCGATTCGGCGAAGGAAGCGTTGCGCCGCGGCGCGTTTGATTATCTGCAAAAGCCATTCGACCGCGACGTCTTGCTGGGCACGATCAAGCGCGCGCTCGGAACGCTCGATAAGATCGACGTCGAGATTCTTTCCGCTTCGCCGAAGATGGAAGCGGTCAAGAAGATGATCCTCAAAGTCGCGCGTTCCAGCTCGACGGTTCTGATTCGCGGCGAATCTGGCACGGGCAAAGAGTTGATCGCGCGCGCGATCCACAATCAGTCACCGCGCGCCTCGGAAATGTTTCAAGCAGTGAACTGTGCGGCGATCAACGAGAACCTGCTTGAGTCAGAACTCTTCGGACACGAAAAGGGATCGTTCACCGGCGCGCACGCCGACAAAAAGGGCCTGTTCGAAGTTGCTGATCGCGGTACGCTGTTTCTCGATGAAATCGCCGAGCTCGACATCAGCATGCAGGCGAAACTTCTGCGCGCATTGCAGGAGCGTCGCGTTCGCCGCGTCGGCGCGACGTACGAGATTCCCATCGACGTTCGCGTTGTCGCGGCGACAAATCGCGACCTGCGCGCAATGGTTGGCGACGGACGATTCCGCGACGACCTTTATTACCGCATCAACGTTTTGGCGATCGATGTGCCGCCGCTGCGCGAGCGCCGCGAGGATATTCCCGTGCTGATCGACTTCTTTCTGAAAAAGCATACGAAGAACACCTCGCGTTTGGTGCGGGGTCTGACGGGCGAAGCCAACAAGATTCTTCAGGATTACGCCTGGCCAGGCAATGTCCGCCAGCTCGAGTCGGCAATCGAACGCGCGATTCTCCTCTGCGAAGGCGACATGATTACGCCTGAAGATTTGCCCACGGAACTTCGTCAGGAATCTGAGACGGCCGCGGCTGGAGGTTTCAAGTTGCCGCCTGAAGGCATCAACTTCGAAGACGTAGAAAAGAACCTAATCCTTCAGGCCATGGATCAGACTGATTACAACATCACGAAAGCCGCTAAGCTTCTGGGTCTGACATTCCGGACCTTGCAGTATCGTCTCGAGAAGTTTGGAATCAAGCGGGCCGATGGGAAGGATGGCAAGGAAGAAGAGGCTGGCGAATAGTCCCGCCCGATGACGCGATGAATCAACGTTGGAGACGCGATTCAACCAGTCCGCAGAGCGGGCGGCAGAATTTAGCCCAGGGTGAAGCGAGCGCAGCGAGCGAAACCCTGGGATCCCGTTTTCTCAAGAACCTAGCCCGCTTTAGCGGGCGAAAAACGTTTCTGTCGCCCGCTAAAGCGGGCTGTAAAAATGCTTACAATGCTAACCCAAGGCTGCGCTTCGCTTGCCCTGGGCTAAATTCTGTCGCCGGCTACGCCGGCTCGTTGAGTGCTTCAGTCCACCGTCATTTTTACCTCACCGTCACCATTGTCTTGATCGTTGGCTTCTGCTTCGGCTGCAATCGGGGCAATAGCGGCGGAATCAATTCCGGCACAGGCGGCTTTCCTCCATCGTCGGCGACACCGGCACAAGTGTCCTCGTCAGCAGAAGTCGTGAAGATCACCACTGATCCACTACTCACCTCACGTGGAACTTCCGCCGACGCAATCGTCAGACTTGCGATCACCTCCGGTTATCATGTGAATGCAAATCCCGCGACCTACTCGTATTTGATTGCGACGGAGGTGAAGGCCGGAAACACTGAAGGCATCAGCGCTGGTACGCCGATTTATCCACTGGCGACAAAACAAAAGTTTGAGTTCGCCGAGGAACCTCTCGCGGTTTATGAAGGAAACATTGAAGTCAAGCTGCCGCTGAAAATAGACTCGCCCGCCACCGCAGGCAACCGATCTCTGCCGATTACCGTCCGCGTTCAAGCCTGCGACACCGAGAAGTGCTTCCCTCCGGCAACTCTCAACGCCACGATTCCGGTTGAAGTGAAGTGATGACGCTCGAACGCATGTTCACGATCCTGAGTGGATTGCTGCTGCTCGTGGCCCTGCTGTTGGTGTGGCGAAACAATCTCTCGGTCGCATTCGTTATTGCAACCTTGGGAGTGGTCGCGTGGTTTTTGAGCTACCGCGCCCAACTACGCGCCCAAATTGCGGCAGCCGAAGCGCCGATCGAAAGGAATGACGAGATTGACGAAGACTAAGAATCGTGTTTTGGCGCTGCTAGTGACAGCCGCGATGACGCTGGGCATCGCGGTTACCGCACCGGCCACGCCGTCGGACGAAACCGAGGTCCGCAGCACGATTCAACACGTGTTCGATCAATTGAAATCAGGCGAGTACGGCGCGCTCTATGACAGCTTGCCATCATCGTCGCGGAGTCGGATTTTGAAAGATCGTTTCGTCACCGGCCTGCAGCGCACCAGCAACTTGTATCAACTTCAGCGTATCCAGATTGGTGCGGTGCGTGTGTCCGGCAACCTCGCGGTCGCGGACACCACGATGTTCGCGCACATCAGCAAACCCTTCGACGCCGATGGCAAACTCATCGTGCAGCAGTATTTGATTCGCGAGGACGGTCATTGGCGGGTGGCAACGGGTGACAACGCAACCATCAATCGTTTCCTGCAGGCTAATCCCACCTTCGCGCGTCGCTTCCCCATCAAGCGACCAACCGCGTATGTGAATCAAAATGGAAAGTGGGTTGAGGTTCCACTGGGACGACGATAGTGGCACGGACTTCAGTCTGTGGAGGATTTGATGGAATCACAGACTGAAGTCTGTGCCACGTCAATTCGACAACACATCTTCGAACGACAACTGCGCGTCGTCGGTTTTCACGTCGTGGGGACGCGACGCGCGCGGAACGTCGAGCGCTTCGCGCACGGCGTCCAGATGAAAACGAATGATGCGTGGCGTCAAACGCACGGAAGGAATGCGCCGTTTCTGGGCCATGCGACGCACGGTCGTCTCGCTCACCTGAAGAATTTCGGCAAGCTGCTTGGCAGTCAGAAATTCGTCGCGATCAGACATGGCAGGAAGTTTCAAGTTTCGGGTTTCAAGTTTCAAGTGCCGAACAGTCCTAACTTGAAACTTGGAACTTGAAACTTGAAACTGATTTTACGGTTTCGGTTTGTACGTTAGCGCCACCCGATACACCAGGGCACTGTCGACTTCTACATCCTTCGACACGGATTCTGCCTTGTCGGCTTTCAATGTCAGCCGGTATTTGGCTGCTTCCGGCGACACGCGAAAAACAAATTCCCCAGTCTCACCGGTGATGCGTGAATCGAGTTTGTCTACCGAAGTGTCCGAAGACACCCGCGACAACTCCACGCGCACGCCTGGCACACTGCGCCCACCTTCGCTAAAAACGCTGCCGCGAATGAAAGCAATCGAGCCTTCGTCGACCTCGAGGAACAGGTGATCCCCCAGCGATCTCGTTTTGCCCGCTTTCACTTCGACGTTTTCGATTGTCCCGACTGCGAGCCCTGCTTTGCGAAAGGTCAACC
>JBKPPE010000193.1:0-4324 GCA_046733375.1 Acidobacteriota bacterium
AACATCCTGACGAACTATCACGTGATCGCGGACGCAGAAAAGCTGACGGTGAGTTTCGGCGGTGGCAAGACGTATGCAGCGCGGGTTGTCGGCCGCGATCCCGATACCGATCTCGCGGTTATCCGGCTAATCGAAAAGCCGGCGGAAGCCGTTACGATCGTTCCGATGGGTGATTCCGACAAGCTGATTGTCGGCCAGAAAGTCCTGGCAATTGGGAATCCATTTGGGCTTGATCGCACTTTGACGACGGGGGTGATCAGCGGATTGCAACGACCCATTCGCGCACAGAACGGGAAGCAGATCGAGGGCGCGATTCAGACTGATGCTTCGATCAACCCGGGAAACTCGGGTGGTCCATTGCTTGATTCACACGGGAGAATGATCGGCATTAATTCGCAGATTGAATCGCCGTCAGGTGCGTCCGCGGGTGTCGGCTTTGCGATTCCCATCAACATTGCCAAACGAATTGTTCCTGAACTGGTGCGCAACGGCTCAATACAGCGTCCGAAGTTGGGCATTATTCCGCGTGACGTTGAGACACTCACCAGTCAAGTAGAACTGCCGGTGTCATACGGAGTTTTAATCTGGAATACTCAGCCGGGCGGCCCCGCCTCCAACGCCGGTCTGCGCGGAATGGCTCGGACGGACGATGGCTCGATTGAGCTTGGCGACATCATCGTCGGTATCGACGGCGAAAAGATCAATGACAACGACGAACTTTACAAGGCACTGAACAAACATCAGATCGGTGAAAGCGTTAACGTCGAAATCTACCGTGGTAGCCGCCGCATGATGGTGCCGGTTCGTTTGACGGACATTCCAGCGCAACGTCGCAACGTTCGCGAATAAGCGAAACTTAGTTTGAAACTAAAAAGCGCGCGTCGAAATTCGGCGCGCGCTTATTCTTTTTTGGAGGATCTATTAGCCCGGTGGCCAGGTCATTTCGCGTCCGCCCAGCACATGCACGTGCAGGTGAAAGACCGATTGGCCCGCGCCGCTGCCGGTATTGATGACGGTCCGATAACCACCGCCTTCGCTTAACCCGTGCTCGTTCGCGACCTTGGATGAGACGCGCAATAAATGTCCCAACAACGATTCGTCTCGGGGCGAAATGTCGTCCAATGATTCCATATGTTCACGCGGAATGACGAGCACATGCGTCGGCGCTTGCGGATTAACGTCGCGAATCACGACGCAACGATTATCCTGATACACGACGTCGGCCGCCGCATTTCCATTCAGGATCTTACAAAACAGACAATCACTATCACTCATATGCGCATAATAACACAGACATTAGTTGATCTTAGGCTGCCACGCCCTCCTCTGATTGGAGCGGGGCCGTCACGGAATCGCGCCGGCGCTCAATGTCCGCGCCGACGGCTTTCAGTTTTGTTTCGATCTTCTCGTAACCACGGTCGATGTGGTAGACACGATCGATGATTGTCTCGCCTTCGGCAATCAGTCCGGCGAGAACAAGCGACGCCGACGCGCGCAGATCCGAAGCAAGTACTCTCGCACCGATTAGTTGCGTCGGCCCGTCGACTACTGCCTTATCATGACTGATTTGAATGCGTGCACCCATGCGTTGCAGCTCAGAGGCATGCATAAAACGGTTCTCGAAAATTTTTTCAACGATTTCTGATCGGCCGTTTGCCTGGGTCATCAACGTCATGAATTGCGCCTGCATGTCGGTCGGGAAGCCGGGATACTCTTCAGTCTCCAAATCACCGGCGCGGATCGGTTTTGGGCAGCGCACGTGCAGCGTGCTTTGGTTGACTTCCTCGATCTCCACGCCGGCCTCTCGCAGCTTGCCGATGATGCGATTGCAGTGCTCCGGATTGCAGTCCTTTATTTCGAGTTCGCCTTTAGTGATTGCGCCGGCGACGATGAACGTTCCGGTTTCAATGCGATCGGGAATGATTGTGTGCTGTGCTTCGCCCAGGCTTTCGACGCCGTCAATCTCAATCTTGGGCGTGCCGGCGCCGCGCACGCGCGCGCCCATCTTGTTCAGCAGTTCGGCGAGGTCGCGGACCTCCGGTTCGCGCGCGGCGTTGTGAATGACGGTCTTACCACGCGCCAACGTCGCGGCCATCATCACGTTCTCAGTACCGGTCACTGAAATTTTTTCAAACTCGATTTCGGCCCCGCGCAATCCGTCCTCCGGTGTGCGCGCAATCACGTCGCCGGCCTCGAGGATAACTTCCGCGCCCATCTTCGTGAACGCGGCGAGATGCAAATCGATTGGCCGCGCGCCGATCGCGCAACCGCCCGGCAAAGAGACGCGCGCTTTTCCAAAACGCGCGAGCAGCGGACCAAGCGCGAGCACCGACGCGCGCATGGTCTTCACCAGTTCGTATGGCGCCGACATCAGCTCGACATTGGCCGCGGAAATCTTGTGCGTGCGCAGTTCGGGAGTGAGCACTTGTCCACCGAGATCTTCCAATAGCCGGCGCATCGTGATGATGTCGCGCACGTAAGGAATGTTGTGCAGGGTGACGGTCTCGGGCGTGAGAATGGCCGCGGCCATGCACGGCAAAGCAGAGTTCTTCGCGCCGCTGATCGAAACGCGTCCTTTCAAGGGATGGCCACCGTGAATGCGAAACTTCTCCACGCTGAGAGATTAGCCGAAAAGATGGGTGCGGCGAAAGCATTAAGATGATTAGAAGTGTTCACTCGACGCACGGCGCGTTCGTTTGCTTTTCCGTTTGCGCCAGCGCGGGCCTTCTTCCACTCCTTTGAGCGAAGCCAGTGGCCAAAGCTTGTACTGAACTTCAGCCAGACTCGCGTCGAGCACGGCCTGCAAAACTTCTTCGGAAGATTTGTAGCATTCCGAAGATTCGTCAATCGGCACGTGGCCATCGACATTCACCAGGATTCCTGCCTCGGCATATTCGTCGTCGACTTTTCTTTGCGACAGGGTCTTGGCAGCTTGTGATCGCGACAGACGACGACCGGCCCCGTGATTCACTGAGTAGCCACTCTTCAGCGCGTTTGGCAACGGTCGCAGGATGTAGCTGAAATCTTTATTGCTACCGGGAATCAAAACCGGATGGCCGGTGTCTTCCCACAGCGTTCCTTTCAGCAAAGGATAGCCGGCCGGAAACGCGCGCGTCGCGCCCTTGCGATGCACCCAGACGTCGCCCCACTCCGGATGCCACTCCTTCTGCACGAGGTTGTGACTGATTTCGTAAATCAGTTCGAGGTCGGAATTGAACGTCTCGCGAAATGCTTCTGCTACTTGTTGAAAAATAATGAGGCGATTCAAAATTGCGTAGTTTCCACCCGCGGCGACTGCATTCAAGTACTCGCGATAGTGTTTCGAGTCAGGAGTGAAGTAGCCGAGGTCGATGTCGGCAATCTCTCGCGGCTTTTCCGCGCGCGCCATCTCGAAATAGTTAGTGGCGAGGCCATGGCCAAATCCCCGACTGCCGGTGTGGACCTGCATGAACAGTTTTCCTGAATTCACTTCGCGCTGCAGCTCGATGAAGTGATTGCCACCACCGAGGCTGCCAATCTGCTGCATGCCTCGTTCAGGTTTACCTTTTCCGCCCCATGGTGGTTGCCAATCATCATCCACCGGAATGCGATGACGTTCAGCGCGACTGCGGTCGAAAGTCGCTCCGTATTTGTCGACGTAGTACTCTGCGCCGCCCCGCACGAGGTTGTTGAATTCCCCTTCAGGTAAATTTCTGAGCCGGTGACTTTTGCCGCCCGCACCCATCTCAACGCGGTCCATCACAGCCTGGTTGAATTGCACGCGTTTATCCGGCGTCGCTGCGTCAACATCGACATCCGACTTCGCGCTCATCATGCCGCAGCCGATGTCGTAGCCGACGGGTCCCATCGCAATCGCGCCGCTCTGGTAATCGGTGATGAGCACACAGCCGACGGGAACGCCATAGCCGTAATGAACGTCGGGCGTGATGACGACCATCAGCACGCCGGGAAAGCGCGTTGCGTTCACGATCTGGCGATAGAGAGTGTCCTCCGCGGATTCGAGCAGCTTCGACGTCAGAAACAGACGGACCGGCACGTCGTCGAGGTCTGGGGTGGCAAGAGCGTAATAGCCATCGCCGTGCCAACGCGCGAGACGTTTCCATCGATGCGCATCGATTAACTGTTTTCGATCACCCGGCGAAGCATTCATCATGTCTATTTTAAGAGAGGGAGAAGTTAGGCGCGAGCGCGCGAGCCTTTTTGGGCCGTTACGTTTGTATCAAGATTTCTTTGGCAATGTCTGTCGCTGTGCGATCGTCGTCAACCGAAATTTGTCTCTCAGCCAGCTGATAATCAGACCGACGCGCATGGAACCGATCTTGTG
>JBKPPE010000194.1:0-5492 GCA_046733375.1 Acidobacteriota bacterium
TCTCGTAACAGTGTTAATAATGCGCGTGTTTCGAGGGTTTTACCGGCGGAAGGGATTTCCGGGAACACATGCTGGCCGCCGTCAAACCACTCAAAACCGCTGATTTCGCAGCTACTTCATCTGCGCCGATACGTCACGAAATCACTATGCAGGAACCCGCATCTGCCAATCTCGAGAGCATGTTCGAGCGGCATCACGATCGCGTGTTCCGCGCGGCTTATCGCGTGACGGGCAGCGCGGCTGACGCCGAAGATGTTTTGCAGACAGTGTTCCTACGACTGGCGAAGGGCTCTCAGCCGTTTGCCGTTCCCGAAAATCCTGAAAGTTATTTTGCGCGCGCCGCGGTGAATGCCTCGCTTGATTTGCTGCGTGCCCGCAAACGTTCGCGGTTGGTCGCGATCGACGATCTCGAAAGCGACAGCGCGTCGCTCGACCTGATTTCACCGAATCCAGCGGCAAGTCATGAAGATCGCGAGTTGCGAGAGTTCATTCGTGTCGCCGTCTCAAAGCTGGCGCCCACGGCCGGGCAAATGTTTGCATTGCGTTACTTTGAGGGGTATGACAACGGCGAAATCGCACAGATCATGAAGACCTCGGCGCTGGTCGTCGGCGTAACATTACACCGAGCACGGACGCGTCTACGGAAAGAGATTGGAAATTATTTGCAGGGCCACAATCGAAAGAGGACATTGAAGTCATCTTGGGAGAGATTATGAACAACAAAGAACTCGACAACCTGCTGGACAAAGTCAGCGCTGACATTCGCGGTGAAGAGATTCAATCCGCGACGGTGAAAGGCGCTGCGGAGCGCGTTTGGATGAAGATGTCAGCAGTTGATGCGGATGCGCGCCCGAGCTCAGCCGCTCCCGCAGAACGAATCGAAGGCTGTGCTGACTTTCAGTCGTTGATGCCCGCTTATCTGCGGAACGAACTGTCAGAAGCGCGCGCACTGTTGCTGGTTGATCACACGCACGAGTGCATTCCCTGTCGCAAAGCCCTGAAGCAAGCGCGCACGGCGCGCGTCGCGGCGGCGATTGCGCCTCGCCGGCAAACGCGCGCGTCGCGTTACAGCGTGAATCCGGTGGTTCTTCGCTGGGGCATTGCGGCGGCGCTGTTGATTGGTGTTGGGCTGGTGGCGTGGCCACTGGTTCAGCGCTATCTGCCAGTGGGCTCGATTGAAGCGACTGTGCAGGCGGCTGAAGGGCCGGTCTATCTCGTTGAAGATGCAAAGACTAATCCGTTGGCGAATGGCGCGAAGTTGTCGCGCGGCCAGGTGATTCGCACGGCCAAGGACGCGCATGGGGTCGTTCGCTTGAAAGACGGCACCACGATCGAAATGAAAGAAAGGTCGGAGTTCTCGATTAATCAGACGTTGCGCGGTACCACCATTCATCTTGGTTCGGGGAGTGTGATTGTCGAAGCGGCCAAACAGAAAGATCATTTGTACCTCGACACCGGCGATTCACTCGTGGCCGTAACGGGTACGATCTTCTCGGCAAACTCTGGCACGAAGGGCTCGCGCGTCAGCGTGATCGAAGGCAGTGTCAATCTCGATCACAATGGCCACGAACGCACGCTGAAAGCGGGCGAGCAAGCGACAAGCAGCACCACCATCGAAACGATTCCGGTGAAGGAAGAAGTCGCCTGGAGTCGCAACGCCGCGCGTTATGCGCAGACCTTGGATGCGCTGACCGCGTTGAACAAAGAACTGAACGCAGTGCAGCAGCCCGACGTGCGTCACTCGACGCGGCTGCTCGACATGATGCCCGAGAACACGGTGCTTTATGCCGCAGTACCAAACCTGGCCGCGACGATCGTCGAATCGAATCGCATCATTGAAGAGAAGATTCAGCAGAATCCGGCATTGCATGACTGGTTCCAGAACCGTCGCGAACCCGGCATGAACACGGCCATGAGCGCGATTCGCGACTTTGGTGACCAACTTGGCGATGAAATTGCAATCGGCGCCGGCATGGACGATAAAGGCGAACCGGTTGCACCGATCGTGCTGGCTGAATTGAAGAATCCCGGCAACTTCCACGCGTTCTTCGACGCCGAGATGCAGAAGTTGAATGCCGACGGAAAGAATCGCCCGCAGGTTACCTGGATTGACGATCCGAAAACCTCGCCCGCTGTCACCGATACTAAATCCGGTGACAAAGTCTACGTTTGGATAAATGGCGACGTGTTGGTGGCTTCGCCTAAACTGGAGGAACTGCAGCGCATCGCCAACACGCCACAGTCGGGCTTTGCTTCCACCGCTTTTCGCAATCGCATTGCCGATGTTTATCGCGAAGGCGCGGGGATTGTGGTCGGCGCTGATTTGGAAAAGATCCTCGCGCGCGTCAAGACCGAGCACAAAAATACCGGCGACGCTGGGAAGCACGAACAAGCGCTGACGCAGCTTGGCGTGATGAACTTGAAAACGTTCGTGCTTGATCAAAAGAAGACGGACGGCAAAACGCACACACGCGCGGTGTTGGGTTACGACAAAGCTGATCATGGGGTCACCGCGTGGCTCGCACAGCCGGGCCCGATGGGTTCGATCGATTACATCTCGCCGGACGCGAACATCGCCGCCGGCTTTGTGATCAAAAACCCGACCGCAGTCGTTGACGATCTTCTCAGTGTCATCAATTCGGTGTGTCCTGATCTGAACAAGCACCTCGAGGATCTGGAAAAGAATCACGGCCTCAATCTTCGTAATGACATCGCGGCGCCGCTGGGTGGTGAGTATGCATTCGCCATCGACGGACCGATTCTGCCGGTGCCCTCGTGGAAGCTTGTGTTCCAGGTGAACGATCCGACGCACCTGCAACAGACCTTTGAGCGCGTCGTGAATGAAGTGAACGCGCAAGCCGCGAAGGAAGGAAAGAAGGGACTCGAATGGGATCGCGCGGACGTCAGTGGCCGCACCTTCTATACCCTTCGTTCGGCAGACTTTGGTTTCGAGGTTAATTACGTCTTCACGAACGGCTACCTGATCGCCGGCCCGTCGCGGGCGCTGGTCGAGCAGGCGCTGCGCTATCACGATTCCGGCACGACGCTGAAGACTTCTCCGAAGTTTACGGCTGGATTGCCGGCGGATGGACAGGTCAACTTCTCGGCGTTTGTCTATCACAACATTGCCTCGCTTGTGCAGCCATTAACGAAGCTGGGTGGCGCCAATATGCCGTCCGGCCCGCAAAAAGCGATGACGATGGCCGCGATGATGGAGCCGACACTGGCTTATGCCTATGCGTACGGCGATCACATGGAAGTGGCCGCCAATACTGAAGGCGGACCTTTCGGTCTGAGTCCGGCGACGTTGCTCGGCATGCCGAGCGCGTTTGAGCTGCATAATGTGCTTGACCACGGAGTGAAGTCGGATTCACAGCCGAAGCAGGAAGAGCCGCAGACGAAAACCGAGGAGCAGAAGGATTCGGCAACCCCGAGTACGGTATCAAAGGCCGGCTCGGCTGAGCCGAGGTGGAAGCGGCGCGCGGAGCGAGTTGTGACGCGCGCGCGCGATGTTACCGCTCGCTAGCGCGTTGCGGCTTAACGAACCTGGAGCTTGTCAGAAGCCCGAGCACGAGCAAGAAGACTTGGGAATGGCCGATCGTTCGCGCTACGTTCCTCTCCGACGACGGGCTTCTGACATTAACTTTCAGTTCAGGGGTGCCCATGTCATCGCTCAAACCGATCTCGTCCGCCGATCGTTCAGTACTCATAAACGCCGTGACGCTCATTGCGCTCGGCGTTTCCATTTTTGTGCTTGATAGTTGGGGAAACCTTTTCGTGAGGGTGTTCGTAGGGTTATTCTGGGGCGCGTTCATGCTGGTTTTGAATGGTCCCAGCTTCGTCCGCAGCATGCGGACGCTGAAACGCTTCGATGCCAGACACCGCCACATCAATCAAGGTATCGCCAACTACGAACGCCGACCCTCCGGTTATTGATCTGCAGCAACTGTCGGTCACGTTCGGTCGCCGACCCATCCTGCGCGAACTCAACGGACAATTACGTGGACGCGCGATTGGTTTATTGGGTCCGAACGGCGCCGGCAAGACGACGCTGATTCACACGTTACTCGGCTTTCACGCGCCCTCGTCGGGCACTGCAAGTATCTTTGGCCGCGACATCCGCGGTGATGCCAATCAAATCAAGGGTCTGATCGGCTACATGCCTGAGCGCGATGCGTTCATCGCCAAGATGTCATGTGTCCACTTCGTGCGCTACCTCGGAGAACTGTCGGGCCTGCCGCCTGCGGCGGCGCTCGAGCGCGCGCACGAGGCACTTTTCTTCGTCGGATTGGGCGAAGCTCGCTATCGAAATCTCGACACATTCTCTCTCGGCATGAAGCAGCTGGCGAAGCTGGCGCAGGCCATCGTGCATGGACCGAAGTTGATCTTTCTTGATGAGCCGACGAACGGTCTCGATCCGCCGGCGCGTACCCGCATGATCAAAATGATTCGCGAGATTCGCGATAGCGGCGAGGCGAATATCGTTTTGTCCTCGCACTTGCTGCGCGACGTCGAAGAGTGTTGCGAAGAGATCGTGATTCTGAAAGACGGCCGCCTCGTCACCTATTGCAATCTTGAAGAAGAGCGCCGCGCGAACAAGAAATTCCTGATGCTTGAAACCCGCGGCGATCTGAAACCGTTTGTCTCAGCGGTGAACGAGCTGGACTGCGAGTACGCAGTTACCGGCGATCATCGCGTGAAGTTAATCCTGCAGGAACAAACAGAGGTTCGCGATATTTACCGCCTGGCGGCGCAGACGAACGTGCAAATTCGTCGACTAAGTTACAAGCGAGATTCGCTGGAAGACATCTTTTTGAAGGCGATGGAGAATGGAGAGGTGTCAGAAGCCCGACCATAAGAGAAGGCCGAGTGTCAGAGCACCAACTTTAGTTGGCTCTGACGTTTGGCAATAAAGCCCGACTGAAGTCGCTACTCTAAACCGCTATGGCCGTCCTCGAACGCGCATACAAACCTTATGCCGGCCCACTGTCGCCGCAGTGGAGCCGTTTTCTAATCATCCCGCGCGACGCGTTGCGCGACGTGTTCCGTTCGAAGATCTTCACGGGACTGTTTCTGTTCTCGTTTGTGTGGCCGTTAGTGTGCGCCATTCTGATTTACCTGCACCACAACGTGGCGGCCTTGACTACCTTTCAAATCCCGCTGCGCGATTTAGTCTCAATCGATGCGACGTTCTTTCGGTTATGGGTGGTGGTGCCGCAAGGTTACCTCGGGTTCTTCCTGGCGATGCTGGTCGCGCCATCACAGGTCTCGCGGGATCTGACAAATAACGCTTTGCCGCTGGTCCTGTCGCGTCCGTTCAGTCGCACCGAGTATGTAGTGGGAAAAATGTCGATCGTGATCATCTTGCTATCGGCGATCATGTGGGCTCCGGGACTGATTCTATTTTTGCTGCAAAGCTACCTCGAAGGTTGTTCGTGGTTTTCGCAAAACATTCCCATCGCCAGCGCGATCTTTATTGGCATCTTGGTCTG
>JBKPPE010000195.1:0-6909 GCA_046733375.1 Acidobacteriota bacterium
GCTGCTCAGACATGTTAAGGAGGCCCGAATATATCACGGAAACACGGCCTATTTAGCGTAAATCACAAAACCGTTGACGCTTCTTGAAGCCAGCCGCTATGATGATTTCGGTCCCATGAAGAGCGCTTTCGCGCTAGACCACTTCAATTTCAGTTCTTGCCCAGAACCTCTCCTGATTTTCAAAGTCGACCGCCAGCGCAATGCGCTCGGCACTGATTAGGCAAGGATTCTGACCCCCGTATGTCTGTAAAAATCGACGATTTACTCGTCACCGCGACGGCGCATTTTGCTTCCGACCTGCATCTGAAAGCCGGCTCATTTCCAATTATGCGCATCGGCGGCGAGCTCTATCCTGTGGCCGAGGCGCCGCGGCTTTCACCGGAGGACACGCTGGACATGGCGTTCTCGATGATGTCGAATCGGCAGAAGCAGAGGCTCAAAGAAGTTTCCGAAGTCGACATCGCCTACAGCGTCAGCGGGCTCGGCCGATTTCGCGCGAACATTTTTCAGCAGCGTGGCACCGTTAGCATCGTGCTGCGCGTCATTCCCGATCAGAGCAAGACCACGGCGCAGCTCGGATTGCCGCCGGTGCTCGATCGCATTGCCGAAGAGCGGCGCGGGCTAATTCTGGTGACGGGCGCGACTGGTTCAGGTAAATCGACGACGCTCGCGGCAATGATCGATCGCATTAACACGTCGCGGTCCGGTCACATCGTCACGATCGAAGACCCAATTGAGTTCCTCCACCGCGACAAGATGGCGTTCGTCACGCAGCGCGAGGTCGACGTTGACACGCGTTCGTTTGCCGAGGCCCTCCGGGGAGCGTTGCGTCAGGACCCAGACGTGATTCTCGTCGGCGAGATGCGCGACCTGGAAACGATCAGCACGGCGCTGACGGCGGCCGAGACAGGTCACCTGGTTCTGTCGACGCTGCACACACTCGATGCGACAGAGACGATTATGCGTATCGTTTCGTCATTCCCGTCGCACCAGCAGAAGTCCGTGCGCATTCAGTTGGCGGGAATCTTGAAAGCGGTAATCTCGATGCGGCTGGTGCGTGCTGCCAAAGGATCCGGCCGCGTACCTGCGGTGGAAGTGATGGTTTCGACTGCGCTAATTCGTGACTACATCGTCAACGAAGACAAGAGTTCGCTGATTCGCGAGGCGATCGCCAATGGCGCGTCGCAATACAATATGCAGACGTTCGATCAGTCGCTGTTCCAGTTGCTACAGACGCGTCAGATTACTTACGAAGAAGCAATCCACAACGCGACGAATGCTGACGAATTCAAAATGCGCGTCTCGGGAATCTTCTCAACCGACAATTCGATGGAGAACGGCGTCGCGATGCCGACGTTCGATCCACAGCATGGCGAGTTTGAGAGGATTGTGAATCGATGATGTCAGAACCACCTGCGGTAGCGGGTGGTTGAACTTTGCGAAGTGCTAGGTCGGTATCACGACCAACCCGCCGCTACTGCAGCGGGTTCTGACTTTTCGCTTCCTGCCAGAGGTTTTCCAGATCGACAATCGAAACGTCTTCGAATTTGCGGTTTTGCTGCCGCAAACGCTGCTCGATGTGCGAGAAACGTTTGCGAAACTTTCGATTGGCGAGTTTTAACGCGGCCTCAGGCTCCACGGTGAGGTGCCGCGCGATGTTTGTGACGACAAACAACATGTCGCCCACCTCCTCACGAACACGCACGTGATCAGCTTCGTCAGCTGATTGTTTGTGCTGCTCGATCGCGACGCGCAGCTCATCGACTTCTTCCTGCAGCTTCTGAAAAATCTCGTCGATGTTATTCCAATCGAATCCCACGCGGGCGACCTTTATTGAAATTTGATGTGCCTCCATCAGCGCGGGCGCCTTTGTTGATACGCCGTCGAGGATGGATCTGTCGGGTGATTCGACATCACCTTTTTTCGTCGCACGTTTTTCTTCCGCCTTGATCGCTTCCCAATTCTTCAAAACCTCTGCAGAGTTGTCGGCTTGCACGTAGCCGAAAACATGCGGATGGCGCCGCACCATCTTGGTATGGAGTCCGTCGATGACCTCGTCGATCGTGAACTCACCTCGTTCTTTCGCGACCCGCGCCTGGAAAACGATTTGAAACAAAAGGTCGCCCAGCTCTTCGCGCAGAGGATCTGGACGGCCTTCGCGCGCTTCCTCGAGCGCATCGAACGCCTCGTACGCTTCTTCCAAAAGAAACGGCGCCAGCGTCGCGTACGTCTGTTCGCGATCCCAGGGACAACCGCCCGGCTCGCGGAGTCGGTCCATTAACTCGACAAGGTCAGTAAATTTTTTCGGCATGCGCGTAGTTTCAAGTTTCAGGTTTCAAGTTTCAAGTTGGCGACCGTGTCTAGAACCACGTGCGGTAGCGGGTGGTTGAACTCGTGAAAGCCCATCGCTTGATGGAACTACACGTGTCACAACTTGGGGGCCTGACCGAGATCAACCCGCCGCTACCGCAGCGGGTTCTGACTCGCTTTTGCTCTCGCTTAAAAACCGGTGTTAACATTCGCTTTCGCCTTGCAATCTGAACCTCGACAAAACCATGTCAGAAGAACAACCCATATTTAAAGTAGTCGATCGCCGCCCATTCAATCCCGACGGAACGCCGCGCGAGTTGTCGCCGGAAGAGAAAGAGGCACAGCAGCAGGCCGAAGCAAAAGCGGCTGCGACGGAAGCGCGCATTGAAACTCCGCCGCCAGCAAAGCCGCCCGCGCCTGAGGCGCCACCCCGCGCGCCCGAGCCCGCTCAGACACGCCGCGCGCCGCGCGAAGAAGCGCGACCAACAGGCCAGGATCCGCTCGACGATCCGGCCAGCTTCATCAGCCTGGTTATGTCTCTGGCGTCGAATGCGGCGGCCGCGTTAGGCATGATGCCGCACCCAGTTACTGGCGAAACCGGTGTTGACCTGAAAACCGCCAAGCACTGGATCGACGTCCTCGGCATGCTAGAGAAGAAGACGGCCGGGAATCTCGATCCGCAGGAAGAGCAAATGGTGGAAGGACTGCTCGCGGATCTGCGGATGCAGTACGTTTCGTTTTCCGGCTCGCCGACGCCACCGCCTGCGAAATTTAGCGCCAGTGATATCACTGGGGGAAAATAAAGCTGTAAATCGTCAATCGTGATAGTAAATAGTGGGCCTCGTTTGGTCTTTCTATTTACGATTCACGATTTACGATTTACAGATGAAGCCTCTGGTTGATTGACATTTCCCGGTCAAGCAAATACTTTGTACGCCGCAAACGCCCGACTTCCCCCTTCGCTATCGCTTTCACAATCCGAGAGGAGAGAAAGAAATGAAACGACTCGCTCTGCTCACAGCGCTCGCGCTTCTGCCGACGGCGCTCGCAGTAACTTTGCACAATTCAAGGGCCTCAGTGCCCCCGGCAAAACCTGACTTGATCGTCGATCAAAAGCGGCTCTTGCAAAATTGGGTCGTGCGCGATGAAAAGCTGCCGGCTTCTTTTTGCAGCGTCGAAGAAGGCGGCATCACACCAGGTGAACATACGCTTTTACGCTTCACCGTTTCCACACCGAACATCGGCACGGCGGACATTAACCTGGGCGATCCGAACGTACACTTCGCCAACAATGACGGGTTGTATGAGTACGCGACCTGCCATCGTCATTTTCACTTTCGCCACTACACGCTCTATGAACTGATCGATGCGAACGGTTTCGTCTGGCGCGCCGCCAAGCGCGGCTTTTGCATGATCGACGTCGAGAAGTATCAAGCCTACCCAGGCCCGGCGAACAATGACCGAAACTATTTGTCATGCGGCGCGCCCGCGACGGCAACCGAGCCCGCGATTCCGGGCAATCAGGGAATTAGCGTTGGCTGGGCTGATACGTATGTGTGGAAACTCGGCGGTCAGTATTTTGTCCTCGACGGCGGAGACGGCCAACCGGTAGTCCCACCCGGCGATTACACCATTCGCATCACCGTAAACCCGCCGTTCGTTGCGCAGATCGGAGAGCCGTGCCCGAACGTGGATTCAAATGGGTTGTGCCATCAGTTGCCGGAGTCGAATTACGACAACAATGTAACCACAATTCAGATCACGATTCCCGCTCACCCCGGCAAGCAGGGTGTGGGTCCGCTCAAGAATCAGCCGCAGCTTACTGCTGAGCCGATTGACTAGCTCGCGGCGGTTCTGAAGCGCGAGCAATGTGCGAGAGCCCGCCAGTTACATGGCGGGCTCTTCTCGTTTATCATCGACGTTGAATGAAGCTGACCTTCCTTGGCACCGGCACATCGACCGGCGTTCCTTCCATCGCATGCAATTGCGAAACGTGCACGTCAGACGATCCGCGCGACAAGCGTCTGCGCGTTTCGGTGCTAATTGAGCATGCCGGACAAACGATCATCGTCGACACCTCCAGCGATTTTAGGCAGCAGGCTCTGCGAATTGGTCTGCGGCATCTCGACGCGGTTCTTATCACGCACTGCCACGCCGATCACATTTTCGGTCTCGATGACATTCGCCCGTTGAACTTTCGTCACGGCGCGTTGGGACTCTACGCTAACGAGCGCGCATGGAAAGACATTCGTCGCATCTTTCAATATGTTTTCCAGCCGTCGCATTTCGGCGGCGGGTTGCCACAGATCGTGCCGCACACCGTTGTCGATGGTGCTTCGTTTTGCTTCGGTCCGGATTTGCAGGTGACGCCGCTGGAAGTAATTCACGGCCGCCTGCCCGTAATCGCCTATCGCTTTAACGACTTCGCCTATGCGACCGACTTGAGTGAAATTCCGGCCTCCACGCTCGAAGGTCTGCGTGATTTAGATGTGCTGGCGCTCGATTGTCTGCGGATTCGCCCCCACGAAACGCATCTGTGGTTGGAGAAAGCGCTTAGTTACGTTGACGAACTTAGACCGAAACGAACTTACTTCACGCACATTACGCACGACGTGAAGCACGAGCGCGACTCGAAACTTCTGCCGGACGGCGTTCAATGGGCCTTCGATGGACTAATCGTGAGTGATAAGGACTGAGTAATGAGGACTGAGGACTGAGATTTCGAATTCTTCTCAGTCCTCAGTCCTTAGTCCTCAGTCCTTTTTTTATGCGACTCTTTCATGGTATTGAGAACGCTGCGATTCAGCGCCCGACGGTGCTGACGCTCGGCGTGTTTGATGGGCTGCACCTGGGTCATCAGCTCGTCATGAAGACGGTCGTAGATCGTGCGCGGGCGGTGGGCGGAGTACCAACAGTCATCACTTTCGAGCCGCATCCGCGCGCCGTTTTACATCCCGAATCTGCGCCGCCGCTGCTCCAAACCTTCGATCAAAAAATTGAAGCGCTGACCGTTTTGGGCATCGAGCAAACTATCGTCATTCATTTCGATAACGCCTTCGCCCGGATGCGCGCTGAAGACTTCCTGCGCGATGTCATCGTCGATCGCCTACACGCAAAAGAAGTCTACCTCGGCCGCGGTTTCTTTTTCGGTCACAATCGCGAAGGCAATATTGATTTGCTGCGAAGGGTCAGTGAGCAACTTGGCTTCCTCGCCGATGAAGTGCCGGAAGTGCGGCTGCGCGGCAAGCGCATCGGCTCGACGGTGATTCGCCAATTGTTGTTGGATGGACGCGTCAATCTCGCGCGCCGGATGTTAGGCCGGCCGTATGGGGTCGAAGGACCGGTGGCTCGTGGCGACGCGCGCGGTGTCGGTCTCGGCTTTCCGACTGCCAACGTGCAGCCGCATAACCGAGTGATTCCGCGCCGTGGCGTCTACGTGACGGCGACACTCATCAATCGGCAATGGCGACGCAGCGTAACGAACATTGGCGTGCGCCCTACATTTGGCGACGCGCTTGAGCCTTCAGTCGAAACCCACCTGATCGATTGGTCGGGAGATTTGTACGGCGACGTCCTGCGCGTGCGGTTTCTGCATCGCTTACGCGACGAAAAGAAGTTCGACTCGATTGAGGAATTGAAGTCGCAGATTGAGCGTGACGTGACGAGGGCTGAGAGATATTTTGAGCACGCGGGAGTGAAGCGGTCGCTGGTCATTGTGTGAATTCAGTCACTGGGAACGCGGGCGCCCTCGCCCGCACCGCTTCGCCATCGCGCGCTGCTGAATGGCCAATCCTCGGGACGTTTGCACAGTTTTGCCTTGACCGGATTCATTTCGATGTACTGGATCGTTTTCACAAAATGATCACCGTTGCGAATGTAACGGTCGAAATAGTCTGCCATCCAAAAAGGTCCTTTGCGCGAAAGAAGCCTGTTCGCCTTGTGTGACGTCAGGGATTTGAACGATTGCATGATTCTTGAGAACGTCGCGCCTTCCAGTCTCGTGGCCAAAAAATGTACATGGTTCGGCATTACTACCCAAGCTGATAAATGGAACGACGCGACATCGAAACTTAGTAGATCGTCTTCAACAAAACTGGCAATTCGGCGATTGCCAAGGCAAGTCTCACCATAGCCCTGATCCAAATACTTTTCTATGCGTCTCTGAAGTGTTATCTGGTCAGCTTTCGAGTTTTTTAGATCGAGTTCTCGCATCCACTTTTTCAGGACTGAGTTAGGGACCGAGTCAACTAAACGGCACGTAATGAACTGCGAAATCTCACGGCCATCAAAATGCGGCAGGTATCGAGGTGGGAGTTGTTCGTAGAGCATAGCGAAAAGGAATTGCGGGCGAGGGCGCCCGCGTTCCCAGTTACTTTTTCTCGCCGTTACTCGAAGTCGCCTTCATCTGCTCACGAAACAGATTCAGCAACAGCAGCTGGCCGATGCCGCCGCCATCACCACTGGCTCCGCCGGACGCCAGCACATCAGGAGTAATGCGCACGTTTTTCCAAAACTCTCCGTCAAATAAAGCCCGAAGCTCTTCGCTCGAAACATTCGGGAGTTTTCCTTCGCGCCAGAGCTTTAAGGACATTTCGACGG
>JBKPPE010000196.1:0-10387 GCA_046733375.1 Acidobacteriota bacterium
CACTCAAACCGCTCATCTCCTTGCCGAAGAGAACCTCTGAGGCCCGCATCGCTTTATCCAATTCCGTTTCGCCGTGCAGCATTGTCGTGACTTCGCGCGCCAAACGTCGTTGAGCTTCGCGCTTCTCAGGCGCGGTCTTGACGTTCTCTTCAAGCTCCGCGATCTCCTCTTTCGACAGCCAGGTGAAAAACTTCAGGTAAGTAATCACATCCCGGTCGTCGGTGTTCAGCCAGAACTGATAGAAGCGATACGGCGATGTTAACTTCGCGTCGAGCCACACGGCTCCCGCTTCGGTCTTGCCGAACTTCACGCCCGCTGCTGTCGCCACCAGCGGAAAGACCAGCGCATGCGCCCGCGCGCCGCGCAAACGCCGAATCAGATCGATTCCCGCGAGAATGTTTCCCCACTGATCGCTGCCGCCCATCTGCAGGGTGCATTGGTAACGATCGAACAGCACGAGATAGTCGTAGGCTTGCAGCAGCGGATAACTGAATTCGGTGAACGAGATGCCTTCTTCGGACTCCAGCCGTCGACTGATTGCTTCTTTGCCGAGCAGACTATTGACGGTGAAATGCTTTCCGACGTCACGCAGGAACTCCATCATCGTGATCGGCCCGAGCCAATCTGCATTATTCACAATGCGCGCGGGATTCTCTTTCGCATTGAAATCCAGAAAGTGACTTAACTGATCTTTGATGCCGACGAGGTTTTCTTCAACTTGTTCGCGAGTCAGAAGCATTCGTTCTTTTGTCTTGCCGCTTGGATCGCCGATCAGACCGGTACCGCCGCCGGCAATCGCAATCGGCGTATGGCCGAAACGTTGCAAACGCGCCAGCCCCATAATCGGCAGAAGCGATCCGACATGCAGGCTGGGCGCGGAAGGATCGAAGCCGATGTACGCGGTAAGTTTTTCTTTGGCAAGCGCCTCGCGCAGCTCCGGCGTTGCTTCATAGAGCATGCCGCGCCATTCAATTTCGTCGTAGAGATTCGTTGTCATCAGCAGGCCGCATCATATCAATTAATGCAGACGGTCGAAACCGTGCTGAAAACGGATACTGCGACGAACTGTGATAAGTTCACCCGCATGCAGCAGGTCGCCGTTTCAGCGCGTGGGGCCAAACGAATTCGCAGCGGCCATCTCTGGGTCTATCGCAGCGATGTCGCTTCTGCGAACGAAGTGGAACCCGGTGCAATTGTGCGGGTTTTGGATCAAGCGAATAACTTTGTCGGCCAGGCGTTCTACAGCGAGACGTCCGAAATCGCGCTACGCTTTCTCTCGACGCGTGATGAAACGATCGACCGCGCCTGGTGGCGTGAGAAGTTGCGCGCGTGCGCTGAGCGCCGCGCCTGGATAGCCCGCGAAACGAATGCTTACCGTTTAGTTTATTCCGAAGGCGACCTCTTGCCTTCATTGATTGTGGATAAGTACGACGATGTGCTGGTGATGCAGACCCTGTCGCAGGGCAGCGATCGTTTGAAAATCGACATCGCCGAATTGCTTGTCGAGCAACTGCAGCCGCGCGCGATCATCGAACGAAACGACGCGCGCGTGCGGCAGCTTGAAGGACTGGAAGAGAAAAGCGGAGTCATCTTTGGAGAAGTCCCCGGCGAGATTCACATCAATCAACATGGCGTGCGCTTCGTGGTGTCGCCACTCGGCGGTCAAAAGACGGGAGCGTTTCTCGATCAACGCGAGAACTATTTAGCGGCTGCGCGAATTGCCCATGGGCGCGCGCTTGATTGCTTCACATTCAACGGCGGTTTCGCACTGCACGTCGCGCGGTCGTGTGACCATGTGATCGGTATCGACATTTCTGAACAAGCAATCGAAGCGGCCCAACGCAACGCGCAGCTTAATGAAGCAAATAACGTTGATTTTCGCTCCCTCAATGTCTTCGATGCGCTGCGAGATTTCGAATCGGCGGGTGAGAGATTCGACGCCATCATCCTCGATCCGCCTGCGTTCGCGAAAAATCGTGCGGCGGTGAAGTCAGCCGCCCGCGGATACAAAGAGATTAACCTGCGCGCTCTGAAACTGCTGAATACGAACGGCGCACTGGTCACTTGTTCATGTTCGTATCACATGCAGCAGGAAATGTTTCTTGAGATTATTCGCGAAGCCGCGCTGGATGCCCATCGCCGCTTGCAGATTGTCGAAGTGCGTGGGCAATCGAGCGACCATCCGGTGCTGATGGGGGTGCCGGAAACGCACTATTTGAAATGTGTGATTGCCAGAGTGATCGAATGATTTGGAGTGCGCCGGCAGAGCGAACGCGACGGCGCTTTGAATCATTGGTGAATCCAAAGCGGTGTCGCGCTGCCCTTGCCACCGCACTCCAAATTGCTACGGCTGCATTCCCGGATCAGCTTCCACCACAACTTTCGTGGTGTAGTCCTTTCCGTTCACTGAAAGCTTGACGTTGTAGGTTCCGGGTTCGAGCAGGGCTCCCTGGTTGAATAGGCCGCCGAAGCCGCCCCCGCCACCACCACCGCCGCCTCCACCGCCGAACCCGGCCGGCAGATTAGCGGGACGTGGAGGTGGATCGCCGCGCATATTCCATTGAAGACGATTGATGCCGACTTCCTTCGTGCCGACGATATTGCGCACAACTTTGCCGGTGTAATCGCTGATGGTGATCTTCACATCACCGGAAGGCGCGTCCTTCAAGTAGTAGCTAATTGCCGTCCCAGGTGCTGGATTCACGCCGCGGAAATTCTTTGCCCCGCCCGTGTAACGGCTTAAACGCGCGTCATTCAGCCACTGTGTCGCGGGCCGCACATCGAAAAGGAAGACATCTTTGTCGAGCACCTTGCTGCGTGAAAGCTGCTGCAAAGGTGTGATGTCGTCGAGAATATAAATCCCCCGCGCGTGTGTGCCGACGATCAAATCGTTATCGCGTGGATGGACGAGGATGTCATCGATGCGCAGTGTCGGCAGGCCGGACATAAACGGCTTCCATGCGTGCCCGGCATCGAGTGAGATGTAGAGACCGAAGTCCGTTCCTACATAGAGCAGGTCCTTATTCTTCGGATCTTCGCGAATGACATTGACCGGGCCGGTTGGCAAATCGCCGGCGACCGAACTCCAGGTCGCGCCGTAATCGTGCGTGATGTAAAGATACGGCTTCATGTCATCGAACCGATGGCCGTCGACGGCAAGGTACGCAGTGCCCGCATCGGTGCGCGAAGGCTCAACACGACTGATGTGGTACATCTCGCCCGCTTTGTCCGCGAGGATCGGGACGTTCTTCGAGATGTTCGTCCACGTTGAGCCGCCGTCACGACTGACTTGCACAGTCCCGTCGTCGGTCCCGATCCAGATCACTCCCGGAATAGCCGGCGATTCGGCAATCACGACGATATAGCTGAAGCTGGTATAGCCATCGTTCTTCGAGGCCATCGGCTCGCTGCCTTTGACGCCCATGATCGAAAGTTGATTGCGATCAACTTTCTTGGTCAAATCTGCCGACGCAGTCCACGTGTCGCCACGATCCACTGACTTAAAGAATCTGTCGCCTCCGACGTACAAAACGCGTGGGTTGTGCGGCGACATTACGAGCGGCGTGTTCCAGTAGAAACGATATTGCTCGCCCGCGGGCGGCGCGGGCACGACGTTCGATTGGCCGAAGTTACCAAATCCGCCGAAGCCTTGAGCTTGCGCGAAAGCTGCCAGTGCCGCCTGGGGATCCTGGACTTCGGGCGATGCGGCGGGAGAAGCCCCGGGCGAAGGCGAAGCCGATGGGTTCGCGCCACCTCTGCCGCCTCCACCCCCACGCCGCGGAGTCCCACGAGGCCGAATGTTTACGCTGCGGCCGGTGCGCAAATCGAGTCGCGACATGTTTCCGTTTTGGGATTCCGAGTAAATGGTGTTGTAGTCCGTCGGATCGACTTGCGAGTAGAATCCGTCGCCGCCGCCTGTGCGAAACCAATCGGCATTTGTGATACCGGCACCGCCGCCACCACCGCCGCCGAATCCGCCGCCGCCGCTTCGGGTTTGGCTTGGGCCACACCACGAACCGTTGTCCTGCAATCCACCACAAACGTAATAAGGCTTACGCATGTCTACCGCAATCGCATAGAAGAGCGCCGCCGGAATCGTGTTCACGAATTCCCAGGTCGCACCCTGATCGTAAGTCACATCAAGACCACCGTCGTTCCCGATCAATATGTGGTTTCCATTTTTCGGATCGACCCAGATTGCGTGATGGTCACTGTGCGCAATGCCCGGTTGCAGCGATGTGAACTTCTTTCCCCCGTCGGTTGATTTGCTGAAATTCAAACCGCCGACGTATACGTTTTCCGGGTTGCTCGGGTCAACGCGAATCTGGCTGTAGTACATTGGCCGGTTGTTTTCGTTGCTGACGACGTGCCACGTCTTACCCTTGTCGTCTGATCTCCACACGCCCGCCTTTTTAGGATCGACAGGCGATGGTGTCGGCGAAGCGGCTGGGGTCGCGCTGGGCGACGGTGTTGGTGTTGGCGAAGCACCCGGTCCTCCGCCGGCAATTGTTTCTTCGCCGCCCGTGCCGGTGCTGGCCCCAACTTCGATCTGCGCGTAAATCACATTTGGATTGGATCGCGAAACATCGAGACCGATGCGTCCAAGTAATCCTTCCGGAAAACCGTTCCCTTGAATCTTTGTCCAGGTCTTTCCGGCGTCGGTGGTCTTCCAAACTCCCGATCCCGGTCCGCCGCCGTTGAAGCCCCATGAGGTTCTGCGGCGTTGATACGATGCCGCGTACAGGGTCTTGCTGTCCGCCGCGTCCATCACGATGTCCGTGAAACCCGTGTCTTCATCGATGAACTTAACGTTCGTCCACGACTTGCCCCCGTCGGTCGTTTTGTAGACACCGCGCTCCTTATTCGGTCCGAACAGATGGCCGAGCACTGCCACATAAACAACGTTCGCGTCCTTTGGATCGACAACAATCCGCGCAATACTTTGCGAATCGGCGAGACCCATTTTCGTGAAGGTCTTACCCCCGTCAGTCGATTTGTAGATGCCGTCGCCAAATGTCGAACTTTGCCGGTTATTTGCCTCGCCCGTGCCGACCCAAACAATGTCCGGATTAGACGGAGTGATGGCTATATCTCCAATCGATGCAGATGAATAGTTCTCGAAAATCGGCTGGAAAGTCGTGCCGTTGTTCGCCGTTTTCCAAACACCGCCCGTCGCGAATCCGATATAGCAAATGTAGGAATTGCTTTCGACGCAAGCGATGTCGTCAATGCGGCCGCCCATACTCGCGGGCCCAATCGCGCGAAAGACGAATCGCTTCAGCATTGGATCAGTCGACCAGTTTACCGGCGTGGGTGTTGGGCTCGCCGCGGGCGTCGGTGTTGGCGTTGGTGTGGGACTTTGATTCTGAGTCGCAGCTGACGACCCTGAACTCTCAGCGTTTACCGCAAAAGCGCCGAGGGTAACGACGACGAACGCGAACGCAACTACTGCGAGAAGCAGGCCTACATATTTGTGTGAATGACACGGGTGATTCATAGGGGGCTTCCTTTCGATAAGTTATGACAGAAGATGCAGCCAAAGAACGCGGCTGCTTCGATGTGCGAATTACGAACCGTTAGACGTTGGGCTACTGTGCCCGGTTACAACCGAACGCGCGCAAACATTTAACCGATCAGGCAAGGTTAGTCAAACAAAAGTACTGGTTCAGTTTGAACCATTCTTATTCACACCGTGGCTTTAGCCCGGTGGCTCGGAAGCAGCACCCGAAACCTGAAACCGCTTAAACGGTTTCGGAGCCAAACGCGTCGCACTTCACCAGGCTAAAGCACCGGCATGAATGAGAGGTTTCTCAAACTGAACTACTACTCAAACAAAAGTTCGTGGCTGTAAAGTCTCTACTTACACCGCTGTCACTCGGTACGCGTCAGCGAGCTGGGAAAAGCTTGACGCGTCAGACACACGAGATTAGAATCGCCTCGACTTACGAATTGCCGAGTTCCCCAATGCTGCCGCGCACGCAACGTCAAAAAGAAGTCCTCGATTACATCACGCGTTTTCTCGCGAAGCATGGCCACCAACCTTCATATGCTCAGATCGCGCGACACTTTGGTGTCAGTTCAAAAGCCACAATTGCGAAGCATGTTGCTGCGCTCGAAAAGCGTGGGTTGCTCAAGCGCGAACACAAGCCGGGAATTTTTGAACTTGGTTTGAGCACGGAAGAAGTGCCGGCCGATGCAGTGTGCGAAGTCCGTCTGGTTGGTCGCATTGCCGCGGGCGTTCCGATCGATGCGATTGAAGATCCCGAAACGATCTGTGTGCCGCGTTTTCTTCTCGGCCGAGTTCGTCCGGAACGAATCTACGCGTTGCGCGTGAAAGGCGACTCGATGATCGACGAGCACATTTGTGATGGTGACATCGCGCTCATCGAGAGTCGCAATGAAGCCCGCGATGGAGAGATCGTCGTCGCGTTGATCGACCAGGCTCGCGCAACCCTGAAACGAATTTTCCGCCGCGGCGACGAAGTTGAATTGCGACCTTCCAATGCGAGCCTTGAGCCTCTTCGACTGCATCCCTCCCGCGTGGCTATCCAAGGTGTCTTCCGCAGCTTAATGCGACCGAGCGCCTAATCCGGCGCCCGGCTTAATCCTGAAAATCTGCCCAGTTTTTGCGAGTTTTAGCGCTTGCGCGGCTTGATTGCGCTGTCGGTGTCCTGTTCGTGTTCGAAGCGGCAATCCTGCGGCTTTTTGTCTTCGCGGAGTCCAAGAAAAATCGGTTGTCGCATTCGCTCGTCGGCTGTCCATTCTGAAAATTTCACTTCGGCGACCAGCTTGGGAGTAAGCCACTGAACCGGTTCGTTCGTTTTCGGTGGTTTGACGAATGGACTCTTGTCGGTTTTCAGTGGCTGCATCAGTTTGTAGATCGACGCCAGAGTTTTTTCGTTAAAGCCGCCGCCGGTGTGAGCAACGTAATGAAGGTCCCGGCCCTTGTAGAGTCCGCAAACCAGCGAACCAAAATATGAACGGGTGCCACGCGGTTGGGTGTAGCCGCCAATTACAACTTCTGATCGCATCACGGTCTTTACTTTGAGCCAGTCAGACGTGCGCTTCTGCACGTACTTGCTCGCAGCGCGCTTTGCAATCATTCCCTCGAGACGAAATTTTTCGATCTCGCGAAAGAACTGTTCACCTTCGCCGTCCACGTGATCCGAATACTTCACAAATGGTCCCGGCCGAAGGACTTGTTCGAGCAGCGCTTTGCGTTCTGTCAGCGCACAGCTCGTTAAATCGAGTCCGTCGTAATAAAGCAGGTCGAAAACGAAATAGACGATCTGTGCCGTGGTTGCTTTCGCATAACTGCCGCTACGTATTCTCAGTTTGTTTTGCAGGAGCTGAAATCGCGGCATCCCATGTTCATCGAGCGCGACAATCTCGCCGTCGAGGATCGCTTGCTTCGCATTGACCTGCTTCGGCACATTCACGAGTTCAGGGTATTGCGGCGTCATCTCGATCTGATTGCGCGAAACAAAGCGTGCTTGCCCGCGGTCGATGAAACAGACAGATCTGAAACCATCCCACTTTGTTTCGAAGACCCATTCCGGATCAGAGAAGGGTTCGTCAACGAGCGTTGCGAGCATCGGGTTGATTTGATCCGGCATCCGCGCCTTGCGTGCGGCTGCGCAGAGTTTCTCGATCGTTTTGGCAGTAGCCGATTTACGCGTGACCATAACCAGAACGGCAATCAGTCAATACCCTCCGCGTGAACGGACGGGATAACGCAGGCCCACGAATTTAGTCGAGTCCTTATCCCATTCGCTCACGCGAATGTCCTGACCTCATGTTCCTAAGTACTGCATGTTAGTGTAAGTGTCGCGATGACCGGCCGCAAACCATTCAAGCCGACGAAGCAGCAACTGATTGAAGCCGCAGGCAAGACTTTGCCGGACGTAATTGCGCCCAATCTCAAGGTGCTGTTCTGTGGAATCAATCCAGGACTGTACACGGCCGCGGTGGGTCATCACTTCGCGCGGCCGGGAAATCGTTTCTGGCCGGCATTGCATAAGTCCGGTTTTACCAAGCGACAGCTTTCGCCGTTTGAGGAGCGTGAGTTGTTGACGCTCGGGATAGGAATCAGCAACGTCGTGCCGCATGCAACTGCGTCGGCCGCTGAATTAACGCGAGAAGACTTCAGCAAAGGCGGACGCCTGCTAGCGGCGAAGGTGAAGCGATATAAACCGCGGATTGTCGCGATTCTCGGACTCGGCGCGTACCGGCAAGCGTTCGACCAGCCGAAGGCGAAGGTAGGCGAGCAGTTTGAACCTATCCACGCCGCCCGGGTCTGGGTATTACCAAACCCGAGCGGCTTGAATGCAAACTATCAGCTTCCTGAGCTGGTGCGATTGTTTCGCGCCTTGCGAGAGAACGCCGAAGCTATTTCTTAGCTGCTTTTTTCCGGCGTTTTATTGGGCCAGGCACATCGAACCGTATATACCAAGTCTTGTTATTAACTATGGGCAGAGGCTTCTCACCTGCAGGGCCCGGTGTCGCGCCATCATTAAAGTAGAGACGGACGGGCATACTCGTAATTTTCGAGCACTGATATTTGCTCTTCGTGTTAGGCGTGGGAGCGTTTGCAGAAACCCCATTAGGGTTTTGGCCAGTTTGATTTTCGTTAAAGTTAACCCAAATCAACGATGAACCTCCACCGCCGACTAAAACCGGAGGATCGCTGCCAATAGCGAGCTTGGTCCTTTTGTTCGTTGCCATGTTGTTCTCCTTTTTTCTGTGGAACCGACTTTGAGATTTGTCTACCGAATCGATGCGCCGAGTTGCTCCAATTGTTTTTGGTAGAACTGAGTATCAGGACGCGCCTGATAAGCTTTGAAAGTGTCGGCGCCCCATTTTTGTTCCAACGACGAGAATGCTTCGTTGGCCATCTTTAAATGATTTCGGGCGTTATCCAGGTCGAGAAGTTTTTCGCTCGCCATTCCCGCGATTAACAGAGCCCGCCAATTTCTTTCCGTCATTCCGCTGTTAGTGAAAAAATTTTGCGCCTGCTGCGCGGCTTCCAGTGCGCTCCTTGCATCTCCCGCAATCAGCGAAGCTTCAGCTAACGCGAGTTGCGCCTCGGCCGATAGCATCGGATCGCCTACCACGGCGGCAGCCGTGACCGCTTCTCGGCACAGTACCTGGCCGGCGCGAGCGTTGCCCGACTGGGCCTGCGCTAATCCCTTAAGGTAATTGCCTTGCGCGCTGGCGGCTTTGCTTTGTGAGCCGCCAGTTTCCGCCGCGCGATCGGCATCGGCAATTACATCGGCAAACCTTCGCTCACTCAACGCCATGTGGGCCTGGGCCAATTCGATGGCGACGTGCAATGGTTTGTAACTGGCATCGTCCTTCTTGGCGATGTCAGAAGCCTGCTCCATATCGATAGTGGCCTCTTGCTGATGACCAAGACTCCACTGCGTGCCGCCGCGGTTTAGCAACGCGTAGCCGAGGTTGAGTTGGTTGTTCAGAGATTTGTGGATTTGATAACTCTGTTCGAAATGTGGAAGTGCCTCTGCGTATCTCTCGAGATCCGACAGCAGATTGCCGATCCCGGTATGAGCCGCGGCAATTTGTGGCTGATCGCCAGTTTGTTCAGCGAACTTTAGTTGGTCTTCGAAAGCACTCAACGCTGATTTGAAGTCGCCTTTGCGCCGGTACAGTCGCGCGCGGATGTTCATCGCCTGGTTCGTTTCGGTACGATAGCCGGCGCCTTGATAGAATTTTTGAGCTGGCTCCTGGTAAGTTAACGCTTTGTCTGCTTCGCCTCGTTGTTCGTACAGACTCGCCAGCGATAACTGCGCGCGCGCTTCATTCAGTCGCGCCCCAAATTTTTGCGCGTAGTCGAGCCCCTGTTGGAAGTCACGCTCTGCGCTGGCGTAGTCGGCGGTGAGAAAATCGACATACCCGAGTTCGATGTAGCCGCGGGCAACCAACGTCTCCATCTGGTTTGCTCGTGCGAGTTCGAGTGCTTCCGTGGCAAATTGTTTAGCCTCGGCGCCTTTGTTCTGTTTTAGGGCAACACTGCTAAGTTGAAAAAGAATTCGGATCTGCTGATAAGGAGCATTAACCACTCGCGCCATATCGCGCGCTTGCTCCAACTGCACCCGTGCATCGTCAGGTTTGCCGATACTGTCGTTCAGCACAACGCCCCGTTGCAGAGCTACTTCAGCCCGGCCTTCAACGTTGCCGAGCGATTGATAACTCTCTTCGGCTTTGTCGAAGGCGCGACTTGAAGCCTCGAGATCGTGTTTGCGACCATAAAGAATTCCCAACCTGAGGAACGCCGCAGCGATGTGTGGATCACGCTCAATTGCGGTTGAATAACTTTTTATAGCTTTGTCCGTCTCGTTATTCTTTTCGTAGGCGCGGCCCAAGTCTACAT
>JBKPPE010000197.1:0-3967 GCA_046733375.1 Acidobacteriota bacterium
CTATCGTGGCCAACAGCCGAGGCTCGAAGAGTTACTCGCTGACAAAACGCTCGTGGTGATCCTCATTGCCGGGATCCTGCCGGCTCACTTGATCACATTGGCGATTGCGTGGGCCGTCGTCACGCGATTTGGAAAGATCCCAGTGGCGGCGGCGCTGCGATGGGGTTGGGGACACCGCATTGGAGTTTTTAAGAGCGTTCTGCTCGGTGTCCTCTTGTTTGGGGCTGCGTGGCTCATGGTGTTGGCCTTTGGAGGAAAAGAGACAGAGTTAGAGAGGATTATTAACAGCTCTCGCGCTGCCGCGCTACTTATCGCATTCATGGCCGTCGCCACCGCGCCACTCGTCGAGGAAATTATTTATCGCGGCATTCTCTTTCCTGCATGGCAGCGTCTGACTGGTTCAGTGGCAGCCGTCGTAATCGTGACACTTATGTTTGCCATCCCTCACGTTCCGCAGTATTGGCCCAATCTTGCGGTCATTTCATCAATTATGATGTTGAGCGCGGCACTCACGATCGTGCGCGCGCGCACCAGCCGCCTGGTACCGTGCTACGTCATTCATCTTGTCTTTAACGGGATTCAGGGAGTGCTGATCCTCGCCGACCCTTATCTCCGGGCGCTCGGCAATCACCCTGAACCAAATGCGGCTCCGGCAATCTTGCATTCGCTCGCAATGTTTCTCTGATGAACCATGAAGTGATTGTCGTCGGCAGTGG
This sequence comes from Acidobacteriota bacterium, assembly GCA_046733375.1. Lineage (GTDB taxonomy): Bacteria > Acidobacteriota > Blastocatellia > Pyrinomonadales > Pyrinomonadaceae > UBA11740. The sequence goes on from JBKPPE010000197.1 coordinate 717, forward strand.
CATCGGCGGCTTGACCGTGGCGGCGCTGTTAGCCGCACGCGGGGTCGACGTTTGTCTGTTTGAGAGACAGTCGCATGTCGGCGGTTGCGTGGCGAACTTCGAACACCTCGGGCAGTCATTCGATCCAACGTTTGGCTTGTATTCGGGCTGGGAAGCGGGCGGTGTCTGGGAACGTGTATTTGCCGAGCTGACAGTAGCCCCGCCGCCAGTCACCAAACTCGCGCCCAATTTTCTGGTGCGATTGCCGGATGGTACCGACGTGCCCGTTAGTTCAGACCACCAGGCGCTGGAGCAAGACGTTTTGCGCGCTTTTCCGGAGTCCGCCGAAAGAGCCATTCATTTCATTCGGGGAGCGCTTGAATGCCGTGCTGATCCTGGGTCGCTCCAAAAGACCAGCGAGAACTTTCGCTTGTTCATCGACGCGCAATTGGCGTTTCTCGCACAACGAACAATAGAAACTGCCGAATCGGCACAGGTCTCACAAACGCTCACATTAGCGACTGGACAGCTTTGGGAAATCGACGGCGGGGCACAATCGTTGGCAAATCGTCTGGCGAACAGTTCCCAACAAAGCGGGGGCAAGCTGCGTTTGAACTCGCCCGTTCTCCGACTTGCATTTGCTAATGGCGCGGCGCCGAATGGAGTCGACTTGTTGAGCGGCGAGCGCGTCACAGCAACGCGAGCGATTATCAGCAACCTCACCGTCTGGGACACATACGGAAAGCTCGTCGGACTGAGGCGCACACCGCCTGCCATCTCAGCGCAACTCAAACAGATGAGCGCACGAGGTGTCTACCAGGTCTTCATGTTGATCGATGAAGCTGCGGTCGCGACGTTGCCCTCACGCAGAATGATCTTCGCACCGAGCGCTCAAGAGACATCACCAGCGGCATACATGTTCTTGAATATCCAGTCGCCCCATAATCAGGCACAGTCGGCCGGAAAGTGCTGCGCGACTCTTTCCGAATTCACCGACGTTGATGATTGGTTTGCTTTCCATGACGACATGAGTTCCCACGAAGAACAGGATCAAGCCATGCTGGAGAAGATCTGGGGTCGGCTTTATGGGGCTGCACCTGGGATCTCGAACGGCGCAGAGGTTTTTGAAACGGCAACTCCTCAAACGTTCTACGAATCGGTTCGAAGAAAAATGGGGATGATTGGCTCACCGACTCCAGGACTTTCCCAAACTTCAACTCAGCTGGACAAGCTGTTTCTGGTGGGGGACACAGCCGCCCAAACTATCGGATTGGCAGGCGTAGCCGACGCGGCCCATCGTCTTGCTTGTAGTCTCACCGGCTAATCATCGGATGACGCTTGCCCACTGCTGTATGGCGATTGTATAGTGTCTAGCGACTATGTACATTACAATTGACGAAGCTGACCGACGGCCCGTTTACCGCCAAATTGCTGAGGAAATTAAGGTATTGATTGCTCGTGGCGAACTGGAGGAGGGCGTCGCACTCCCGCCCGTGCGGCAGGTGGCCGACGATTTGGGTGTGAACCTCAACACAATCGCCGCGGCCTACCGAGAATTACAGAAAGAGGGGCTAGTTCGAGTCCGACATGGCGCCGGAGCGTTCGTAGCCGCGCGGCAGATTCCTCAACAGACAGAGGCAGAGCTGAGAAAAGCGTTGAGGGCGAGCCTGACTCATCTCGCCCTCGCGGGTCTTCCACGTTCAGAGATTGTCGCGATTGTGAACGAAGAACTTCAGCAGTTCTTCGCGGCGCGGCGCTAGTTGATCGGTTCTCGCGATTTATTCACCACACGGTTGCCATCGGGGTCCATGCGCCCGCCAGAAGCTCCGGGACCGGGACCCGGCGAAACACCCGGTCCTGGTGTTGGACCGGGGCCCAACCCGCCGGGTTGGACGGGCGAGGGACCTTGGTTATTCACGATAATCGGATTTGGGTTCCCGCCGTAATACCCCCCGTAATATCCGCCTCGCCAGGAATAGGTGCCATAGTAATGGCCGTACGGCGAGCTCCAACCGTAGTAGAAAGGCAAAAATGTGTAACAACCGAAGGACGAATTAAACGTCCACAGCCCGAACCGGCTTTCTCGCCAGAACCACGACTCCCAGCCGCGATTGTTCAGATAACCGTTAAGAGCTCTTCTCGACAATCGCTCATTAGCTTTTGCAAGAAGTTGTGCTCGCTGTTTGCTCCACAGTTCAAAAGCATCCTTTTCTTTGGGGACCTTCGCCAGCTCGGCAATTCCGTTTGAAAGCCGAACGCTGTTTCCACCTTTTAACACGTCAGTTTTGGTCGCGCCATAGTTCGCGCGCCCTTTGTAGACTGCCAACTCGGAAGCGTTCTGCTCGACAGTGATGCGATAGATGCCGCTGCGAATGATGGTGAAGGTCGCGTTTGGTGTTGCCACCTTGACGCCCAGATCCATGTCCGCGACCCCGGTGGCTTCAACTATCGCACTACCTTTCGTCAGACGCAGTTTCAACTTATCCAGCGAGATGTCGTCGAATTGAAATTCGCTGTTCTCAGCGAGGCGCAGATACGAGCCAGGATTCAGCAAGATCTCGGCGTTGCTTGTGGTTCCGGTCGTCACGACGTCTTTCGCCGTCAAATTATCGGTGCTGGACAGCAACTGCGGCGCCTGACCCTCACGAGTGACCATCACACGACCGACGACAGTGTTCACGCCGCCAGCCTTAGCGGATATCGAGAATCGTTCGCGGTTCTGAGCAAAAGCCGCCGAACAGAAGACGAGCAAAACTAATGGGAAGAAAGCGATGATTGTTTGACGTGATGTTCTCATAAGGCTCCTTCGGGGAGAGGCAAGCAAAACGTTCGAGACAAATTCAGTGCGCCGATTATATCACCGCCCGTAGCAGTGTCCAGCGTCGTTCTTGGACCTAGTTGGCATAATAACCGCGTTTGCCACGGGCGACGGCGTTCGGACGATTTACGTTTACGCGGATGGCGCGCCATGAACCGTCACGAATTCGATTCGAAGGTCGATACGAGAGCGTGTAGAGCGTTCCCAGATCAGCGACAACGCGATCGTAGGCGCCCGCAAGATCTTGCAGTTTAAAACACTCGTAAAACGCTCCGCCGCCAGCGTCAGCAATTTCCTTCATCTCATCGTGAGCAAGATCAAAGGTCTCCTGCTGAATGTCGCCGGGACTCAAAGGCTCGTATGACTGCGTATCTGTCCAAATCGAATAGATGACGCCATCGAACTCCCGCGCCTTTCTAATCAGTTCCTGATAACTCAGCGTGGACCCTTCGCC